>DATMYA010000022.1 GCA_035561135.1 Clostridia bacterium | reverse complement strand
GTTGAAAGTGGGGTAACACCCACTGGAGGACCGAACCGGTGTTTGTTGAAAAAAGCTCGGATGAGCTGAGGGTAGGGGTGAAAGGCTAATCAAATTCCGTGATAGCTCGTTCTCTCCGAAATAGCTTTAGGGCTAGCCTCGCGTGATTTGCAGTGGTGGTAGAGATCTGGATGGACTAAGGGGCTTTCCAGCTTACTGAATCCAACCAAACTTCGAATGCCATGGACAACCAGCGCGGGAGTCAGACGGCGGGGGCTAAGCTTCGTCGTCGAGAGGAAAACAGTCCAGATCGCCTGCTAAGGTCCCCAAGTTCTAGTTAAGTGGGAAAGGATGTCGGAACGCCCAGACAGCCAGGAGGTTGGCTTAGAAGCAGCCATCCTTTAAAGAAAGCGTAATAGCTCACTGGTCAAGCGGTCCGGTGCCGACAATATAACGGGGCTTAAACTAGACACCGAAGCAGCGAATGCATGCCATGAGGCGTGCGTGGTAGGAGAGCATTCTTAGCGGCTAGAAGCCAGACCGAAAGGACTGGTGGACTGCTAAGAAGAGACCCTGCCGGCATAAGTAGCGATAACGGAGGTGAGAACCCTCCGCGCCGAAAGTCTAAGGTTTCCTGAGAAAGGTTAATCCGCTCAGGGTTAGTCGGTCCCTAAGGCGAGGCCGAAAGGCGTAGTCGATGGACATCCGGTTAATATTCCGGAACTCCCTTGGATTCGTTAACACGATGGGGTGACGCAGAAGGATAGGTGCAGCCTGTTATGGCTATCAGGTTCGATGCACGTAAGCCGGTCCCGATAGGTAAATCCGTTGGGGCATTAACGGTGAGGTGCAAAGGAGTACCCCGTATGGGGGAAACGCATTGATTCCACGCTGCCAAGAAAAACCTCTAAGGAGAAGTCAAGGGAACCGTACCTCAAACCGACACAGGTAGACGAGGATTAATATCCAAAGGCGCTCGAGAGAACACTCGTTCAGGAACTCGGCAAATTAACCCCGTAACTTCGGGAGAAGGGGTGCCCCGGTAGGGTTCATAGCCCGAGGGGGCCGCAGCGAATTGCGAACGGCGACTGTTTAACAAAAACACAGGTCTCTGCAAAGTCTAAAACGACGTATAGGGGCTGACGCCTGCCCGGTGCCGGAAGGTTAAAAGGAGAGGTTAGCCGCAAGGCGAAGCTTTGAATTGAAGCCCCGGTGAACGGCGGCCGTAACTATAACGGTCCTAAGGTAGCGAAATTCCTTGTCGGGTAAGTTCCGACCTGCACGAATGGCGTAACGATCGTTCGACTGTCTTAACGAGTGACTCGGCGAACTTGTAGTACCGGTGAAGATGCCGGTTTCCCGCATCTAGACGGAAAGACCCCGTGCACCTTTACTATACCTTCACTATGAATTATGGCACTTGCTGCGCAGGATAGGTGGGAGGCTTTGATCTCAGGCTTTTGGGCTTGGGGGAGCCAACGGTGAGATACCACCCTGCGAGTTCTGTGATTCTAACCTACTCCCGTAAACCGGGAGGGGGACATAGTGAGGCGGGTAGTTTGACTGGGGCGGTCGCCTCCTAAACTGTAACGGAGGCGCACGAAGCTACGCTCAGGCTGTTTGGAAATCAGCCGACGAGTGCAAAGGCATAAGCGTGGTTGACTGCGAGTCCTACAAGACGAGCAGGTGCGAAAGCAGGTCTTAGTGATCCGGTGGTTCTGTATGGAAGGGCCATCGCTCAACGGATAAAAGGTACGCCGGGGATAACAGGCTGATCGGAGCCAAGAGTTCATATCGACGCTCCGGTTTGGCACCTCGATGTCGGTTCATCGCATCCTGGAGCTGCAGAAGGTTCCAAGGGTTAGGCTGTTCGCCTATTAAAGCGGTACGTGAACTGGGTTCAGAACGTCGCGAGACAGTTCGGTCCCTATCTGGTGTGGGCGTAGGAGATTTGAGAGGGCCTGTCCTTAGTACGAGAGGACCGGGATGGACGAACCTCTTGTGTTCCAGCTGTCGTGCCAACGGCATGGCTGGGTAGCGAAGTTCGGTTGTGATAACCGCTGAATGCATATAAGCGGGAAGCACTCCTCAAGATTAGATCTCCCAATCCAAAAGGATGAAGAAGGGCACAGGAAGACCACCTGTTTGATAGGCTGGATGTGTAAGCGCAGTGATGCGTGTAGCTTACCAGTACTAATCGCCCGTTCGGCTTGACCATGAAATTTACTTGGCGCAAGCTTGTTCCAAACGCGCAAACAATCGCGATTTGGTGGCCTGGAGCGAACCTGCTCTAGAGCCAATAGTCCGAAACGTACGGACTCTAGTTATGTAATCCAATGCTGTTCAGTTGTGAGGCATTGTCCTCACGATCTTTGAGAGATTGCCGCAAGTCACGTCCGAGAGGATGTGCGCGTAAAGATATCCTCATCTGCTCTGCAGGTTCTGGATTTCGCGAATGGGCTAAGCCGCCCGTTCAGCGGCTCAAGTTGCCGGTGATTTTACCGCGGGGGAAACACCCGTTCCCATCCCGAACACGGAAGTTAAGCCCCGCAGGGCCGATTGTACTGCACGCGAAAGTGTGTGGGAGAGTAGGTCGTTGCCGACATAAATAAAGGCCATCGAGAGAAATCTTGATGGCCTTTTCCTTTTGGTTGCGAATTCTTGAGGTGCGAGATTGCGCTACTACATTCGGTGTCGAGCGAGGATAGTCGAAAAATGGCTTGATGGTGTGCAGTCCCGACCTGCTCGCAGTATGATCCAACCAGTATGGAATCCAAAAGCAAACCGAAGGGAACGGCGGAGGCAGAGCAGCAGGCTTCGCCAAAGAGGAAACACGCTCGGATGCCGGGCTGGATTTGGCCACTTGGGCTGGCAGCCGCAGGATTGGGGAGCGCGGTAGCGGTCCTTTTGCGCGGGTGCTGGCACACGAAGATGAGCTGGCCTATGCGAGGCGAAGGAGAGGAAGCGGGCGAATATTCCTACCAGGTGTGCGTCGAGTGCGGCGTGAAGCGCCTGTTCGACGAACGACTGTTTCGCGGCTACGGTTCTTATGGTTACGATCTGCATGACCTAATTGCGCGCGATCGACTGCAACGCAGGAAGCGTATGGAGCGGATCGAGGCACATAGGAGGACGAAAGAGTCGCAAAGGGCGGTGGCGCCAAACCAAGTCCCTCCGAAGAACGAGGGAGAAGATGCGTAAACAATTTGAGGTGAAGCTCGGCGGTGCGGGCAAGAGCGGCGAGGTTGCGTTTGTTGAGCTGCCATTCGACGCGGAGCAGTGTTGGGGGCATGCCAGGGTGCCGGTAAAGGGAACCATTAATGGGTTCCCGTTCCGCACGACGGTTGTGATTATGCGGGGAACCCAGTGCTTTTGCGTAAACAGAGAGATGAAGAATGGTGCGGGCGTTGATGTTGGAGATACGGTAACGATCATCATTGAACCGGACACCGCGCCGCGCACGATAGAAACTCCGGCCGCACTGAAGAAAGCACTGGGCGCGAAGCTCACGGCCAAATTGCAGTCTCTGGCGTACACACACCAGAAGGAATACGTGCAGTGGTTCAGCGGAGCCAAAAAGGAAGAGACCAAACAACGCCGTGTGGAGAAGATGAAAGAGATGCTCGCGGCTGGGAGGACGATCAGCTAACTTACGCGTCGTCTTTTTCGGGAGCAGGAGGAATTATATGTTCCGTCTACTGGCAAATTGGATTTTGAGTGCGACGCTACTGCTGGTGGTGGCTCGGGTAGTCCCGGGATTCACAGTCACCGGATTCAAGGCGGCGTTGATTGCGGCGATCGTCATCGGCTTGATCAACGCAACCCTTGGCACGTTGCTAAAGATACTTACCTTTCCGTTGAGCATCCTAACACTCGGCATCTTCATATTCGTAGTCAATGCTCTGATGCTGATGGTCGCATCACGTCTATTGAGTGGCTTTCACGTCAGTGGTTTTGGGCCGGCGCTCTGGGGCGCGCTGCTGCTTGCATTACTGCACACGTTTCTGCGGTGGGTCATGCCCAAAAGGGGAGAGGCTTAGAACCTAAGAAGGATTCGCAAACCTGAGGACTCTCACATGTCCACGAAAAGCAGATCGGATACTGGAGCATTAGAAGAACGTTTGCGTCAGATGATGCTGCTACAGCACGCGGCACACAAGATCAATTCGATCTTGGACCTGGATATTCTGCTCGATGCCATTGTGGGCGATGTGGCGGACATGTTTGGGTGCAGCCGTTCTGCGATTCTGCTCAAAGACGAGGCCACGGATGAACTCGAATTGGTTGCGGTGCGCGGCTGGACAAGTGCTGTCCACCCAAAAGGATATCGGTTCAAGATTGGCAGGGAAGGGCTGGTGGGACAAGCCGCCGCTGGAGTGAAGCCACTCTACACACCGAACGTTCATGAGAGCCCGCGTTACATCGTAAGCGAAGAGACAACAAAATCCGAACTCGATATACCTCTGAGAATTCGCGGTCGCGTTCTGGGCGTCTTCAACGTCCAACATCCCGAAATCGATGCTTTCCCCGAAGCACAGCGCAATTTGCTCGAAGCTTTAGCAGAACACCTGGCGATCGCGATTGAAAATGCGCGGTTGTTTCGACAGGAACGTTTGGCCAAAGAACGCCTGGAAAAAGAGTCTGCGGAAGCACGGCGGGTGCAAGCCAGCCTGTTGCCCCCCGAATGTCAGAAGATCGGTTCCTATTTTGTTAGTGGCAGATGCCTTCCGATGACTGCGGTCGGGGGCGATTGGTTTGACTACTTTTCGGTTGGTGACGGCCGCCTTGCCATTGCTCTCGGCGATGTCGTTGGCAAAGGGATGCCAGCGGCGCTCCTGATGGCGTCAACTAGAAGTATGCTGCGACAGCAAGCGAAGTCAGGAATATCACCTGCCAATGTCTTGACGAAGTTGAATGACATCTTGCGCGAGGATTTCCCTCCGGGAACTTTCGTCACCATGGTTTACGGGATCTTGGATACTCGGGAGGGAGCACTGACCTTATCCAATGCCGGTCATCCCTGGCCGCTTGTAGCCACGCCGAACAATGCGGAGTTTCTCCAGATTCCAGGCGGCCTACCACTTGGGATTCAATGTGCCTCTTTCGGAGAGAGTGTTGTCGATCTTACCGGAGGAAGCTCGGTGTTGTTGTGCTCGGATGGGGTCTTGGAGGCCACGAATTTAGAAGGCGAGGAATTCGGAATGGAACGACTGAGACACTCGTTTGCGGCAAAAGTCACACCGCACGAGCTGTTGACGACTGCGCAGGCGTTTGCGTCTCCGAAGATCCTGACGGATGATGCTACCGTTTTGATGATCGAGCACACAGGGGAGTGACACCACAGTGCAGCCTGCTCCATCCAAATTCCTCGCAGGGAATTCGTTTCGCGCCCGGGACACCCCCCGTTGAATATAAAGGGCGGCTTCTCTCGCTCACGTAACAGAGACCGCTAAACGCGCTCCAAGGAAAAGCACACGACCGCAAGCGTTCACCTCAATAAACTCTGGGCCGCAGCCGCCCAGAGTGATTCTCGTATTGACTTTCACGCAGAATCCGAATCGCAACTCGTACTCGTACCTCACGATAGGACGCCAAGTAAGGGCGATGTTGTCGACAGCTATTTAGTATGGCAATCATGTTCGCTATACGCTAATCTGCTGCGGCGAGAGTAACGCCTATATGCATAAACGCCATATGTAAAGGGAGCTATCGTGCAGCTTCGTCATTTGGTTGCGATTCTTTCATGCGCATTTTTCATGGTACTCGGCACTTCATCATTAGCAAGCGCGAGCCAGGGATTCCAGCCAGTTTCTCCCGAAGAGCTCAAGATGACCAGCGAACCGCTGGCGCCCGGTGCCCCGGCCATCGTCCTCTTCCGCCAGGTCGATCGCGACGACACGGGAGTCACGGCCCATGAAGATAACTATTTCCGCATCAAGATACTCACCGAAGAAGGACGCAAGTATGGCGACATCGAGATCCCATTCGCCAAACTTGGTGGCGGCGACGTTGTTGCCCTGAAGGCGCGCACCATTCGCCCAGACGGCACCATCGTCGACTTCCAGGGCAAAGTCTATGAGAAAGCCATTACCAAGGCCAAGGGCCTGAAGTACTTCGCAAAGACCTTCACCCTTCCCGACGTTCAGGGCGGTAGCATCATCGAGTACTCATACACCATTGTCCTGGAAGAGCACTACGTCTTTAATTCCCACTGGATCCTCAGCAATGAGCTGTTCACCAAGTTAGCGAGATTCTCGCTCAAGCCTTACACCAACCCGTCCGACAACTTCCATCTGCGTTGGACATGGCAGCTTCTGCCGCCAGGGACCGAGGCTCCCAAGCAAGGTATCGACAATTTCGTCCGCCTCCAGGTGAACAACATTCCCGGCTTCCGCACCGAAGATTTCATGCCACCGGAAACGGAACTGAAGGCGCGTGTCGACTTCACCTATACCCAGGACCACCTCGAAATGGATCCCGTCCGGTTCTGGAAGAAAAGAGGGAAGAAACTAAACGACAAGATGGAGAGTTTCGTCGATAGTCGCAAGGCCATGGAACAGGCCGTCACGCAGATCGTGTCCGCGACCGACTCGCCCGAACTGAAATTGCAGAAGATCTATGCGCGCGTGCAGCAGCTTCGAAACACGTCTTTCGAAGTCCGCAAAACCGAGCAAGAGCAAAAGCGCAGCAAGGAAAAGAATGCTTCCAACGTGGAGGAGGTCTGGAAGCGGGGTTACGGCAACGGGGTCGAGATCACGTGGGTTTTCCTGGGACTCGTCCGCGCTGCCGGCATCGAGGCCTATGGAGTCATGGTTTCCGATCGCAGCAATTACTTTTTTGATCCCCGAGCCATGGACGCCAACAAGTTGAATTCCAATGTTGTACTCGTCAAAGTCAATGGCAAGGACGTTTATTGCGATCCTGGCGCTGCGTTCACTCCGCTTGGTTTGCTGCCGTGGCAGGAGACAGGCGTCGGTGGATTGCGGCTCGATAAAGAGGGCGGCACGTGGATAGAAACTTCGGTGCCGACTAGCGCGGAGTCGCGCATTGAACGCAAAGCTGATTTAAAGCTGACAGACACCGGCGATCTCGAGGGCAAGCTTACCATTACGTTCGTCGGCCTGGAAGCATTGCAACGCCGCATAGAACAGCGGCACAGCGATGAAGCTGATCGCAAGAAGTTCCTCGAAGATCAAGTCAAGGAGTACATCCCCGCCGCCAGCGAAGTCGATCTCAGCAATAAGCCCGAGTGGAATAGTTCCTCGAACTTGCTCGTCGCGGAATTCGCGGTCAGGATCCCCGGTTGGGCGTCCTCGGCCGGCCGCCGCGTTTTGCTGCCAGTCGGCATTTTCAGCGCGTCGGAGAAGCGCGTCTTCGATCATGCCGAGCGCATACATCCCATTTACTTCGCCTTCCCCTTCCAGAAAATAGACGACGTCACCATCGCTGTTCCAGGCAATTGGCAGACTGACAGTGTTCCGCCGGCGCAGGTTCAGGATGCAAAGGCTGTTGTCTATACGTTAAGCGTCGACAAAGGCAACGGAACTCTGCACCTCACGCGCAAGCTCAAAGTGGATGTCATGTTGCTTGAATCGAAGCATTATCCAACCCTGCGCGCCTTCTTCCAAGCCGTGAGGACCGGTGATGAAGAACAGATCATTCTGCGAGCGACCGGAGCGAAGGGCAGTGAATAATCGAGCGATAGTCCCAGTCCTGCTCTGCGTCTTGTTCTGCACGCTGGCATATGCCCCACATGCCAGCGCTTCATCGGAGGCGCCACCGTGGATGCGCTCCCTGGCCAGCGTTACCTTGCCTTCTTATGACGAGAAGACCGACGCCGTTCTGCTCTATTCGGAACAGAACGTCACCGTCCTTTCCTCCGAAAAAGTCAAGACCGTGGTCCGCCAGGCCTACAAGATCCTGCGGCCAACCGGACGCGACCGAGGCACGGTCTACGTCTATCTTGATTCCAATACCAAACTCACGCGCCTTAGCGGTTGGTCCATCCCCGCTCAAGGCAAGGACTTTGAGGTCTCAGAAAAAGAGTCCATAGAGGTTTCGCCGCCAATGATTGAGGGCAGCGAACTCATCAGCGATTTGAAGGTGAGAATTCTCAAAATTCCAGCACCTGATCCCGGCAACATCGTCGGCTTTGAATACGAGGTCGAAGAGCGTCCGCTCGTCTTACAGGACATCTGGCATTTCCAAACTGAGGATCCTGTTCGCGAGAGTCACTACTCTCTGCAACTCCCTCCCGGTTGGGAATCCAGCGCCTCCTGGCTCAACTATCCGGAGGCAAAGCCAACCCAGTCCGGCGCGAACTTGGCCCGATGGTCCATCAGCGATCTAAAAGGAACTCGTTCCGAAGAAGCCATGCCGCCGATGAAAGGGCTGCTCGGCAAGATGATCGTCTCCTACTACCCGTCTGGCGGATCGTCGGTGAATGGCTTTTCGAACTGGCAGCAGATGGGGAACTGGTATCGACACCTCACCGCCGGCCGGTTCGACGCTTCTGCGGAAATCAAGCAGAAGGTCGCATCCCTCACTGGTCCCTCGCCCAAGCCGCTCGAGGGGATGGCAGCGCTCGCCAGCTTCGTCCAGCAAAACATTCGCTATGTTGCCATCGAACTCGGCATCGGCGGCTGGCAACCGCATCCGGCTGCCTACGTGTTCACTCATCGCTATGGCGATTGCAAGGACAAAGCGACGCTCATGATGTCCATGCTGCGCGAGATGGGAGTCGAGTCTTACTACGTCGTCATCAATACCAGGCGCGGTTCCATCACCAGCAAAACGCCCGCACATCGGGGATTCAACCACGCCATTATCGCCATCAAATTACCGGAAGGCATCAGCGATCCATCGCTGCTCGCCGTGACAAAACACCCAAGACTCGGCAATCTACTGTTCTTCGATCCGACCAACGAATTCACGCCCTTCGGACACATCGGCGGATACCTCCAGTCCAACATCGGCTTGCTCGTAACCCCTGATGGCGGCGAACTGATCGAGCTACCCAAGCAGCCTTCTTCTACCAACGGCGTTCAGCGCGTGGCCAAACTGGTGCTGGATGCCTCCGGCACGCTGCACGGCAACGTCCGCGAAATCCGCATCGGAGATCGCGCAGCAGCGCAGCGCAATGCGCTTCGCTCCGTTTCCAGCGACAGCGACAAGATCAAGCCCGTTGAGATTCTGCTGGCCAGCTCGCTGTCAACCTTCCATCTCACCAAGGCTTCCGTGATCAACGCGCAAATATACAATCAACCTTTCGCGTTCGATTACACATTCGAAGCAGCGAACTATGCCAAGAGGGCCGGGAACCTGCTTCTGGTGCGCCCGCGCGTGCTCGGCAGCAAAGCGAGCACAATCCTGGAAATCAAGGAGCCTCGCCGGTTTCCGATTGAGTTCGATGGGCCCATGTACGATACCGACAACTTCGAGGTCGCGCTCCCTGCAGGATACGAAGTCGACGAATTGCCTCCGCCCGTAGATGCGGAATTCAGCTTTGCCTCTTATCATTCCAAGACCGAAGTGAAGGACAACGCGATCCTCTACACGCGGACTTTCGAACTGAAAGAGCTGAGCGTACCTGTGGCCAAAGCCGAGGAACTGAAAAAGTTCTACCGCATCATCGCCAATGACGAACGCAGCACCGCAGTCCTAAAACAAAAATAGGAACCGCACCAGGAGTAAGTCTTACTACAGGCTCCTGATGTCCGAGATGTTGCCTTGCTGAAATAGCCGTATGCCGGCAATGCCCGCGGCACCGGCTGCGAGGCAGGCTTGTGCGTTGTCAGCGGTCACGCCTCCGAGCGCAAGCACCGGGATTGTCACGCGGTTGTCACCGGCTTCCACGCGGCGATCGGGTTTGGAGATTACTCCTACGGCTTCTCTCAAAGCAGAGAGCCCGACGCCGGATGCGCCGGTTTGAACTTTGCCGAAGACGGGGGCAAAGACGGCGAAGTCAGCGCCGTGAGCTGCTGCGCGGCTGACCTCCGTGGCCGTGTGACAGGAGACGCCGACGACGGGATTGCGGCCGGGCGTTGCTGACTTGGGCCAAATGGCGCGCGCTTCACTGGCGGCAATGTCGGTGGAGGTGAGGTGCACGCCATCCGCGCCGACGGCCAGGGCGATATCGATGCGGGAGTTTATGAGGAGCGCGGTCGCCGGGAGAGGTTGCACAGCGCTACGGGTAGCGTTTGCGCGCTGGACGATGTCGACGGCCCGACGGGCGAGTTGCTCGAACTCGCGAATGGGCAGATCCTTCTCTCGAAGCTGGATGTAGTTCACACCACAGTTCGCCGCTTCGGCAATCTTGTCCAGAAGTTGTTCGCGGCGCTTGGCCTCGGAGCCAGGAAACTGCGTTCTATCGGTGATGTAGTAGAGAAGCACACTATCATTTCAGCACATCCGTCCTTAAAGGCCAATCACTGCGAAATGAAGGCTGGAAAAATTCGACACTCAGCGGCGGTTTACGTCTGCTGACAAATCGAACTCACGTGCAAACAGCTGGGTCCTCCTGCTCTTTCCGCGGCACACCAAACGCAAGGTGTCTCCACTTCGCGCCTCCGGCGCTCCGGTCGACATGACGCTCTGGTTTATCAGCAATATCAGGGGCGGACTGGCGTCCGCCCCCGTAACGTCCATGGCATTACTTGGTAGCGATGACATTCGGTTTCATGTTGAGGGCTTTGATGAGGAAGGCCCAGGTGTCTGTGCTTTCGTCTATCTGCTTGGTGACTGGTTTGCCTGCGCCGTGTCCCGCTTTGGTCTCAATGCGGATGAGGACGGGAGCGTTGCCGCCCTGAGCTTCCTGCATAGTAGCTGCGAACTTGAAGCTGTGCGCGGGGACAACGCGGTCGTCATGGTCGGCGGTAATGATGAAGGTCGGCGGGTACTTGGTGCCGGGCTTCAGGTTGTGCAGTGGCGAATACTTGTAGATGGCCTTGAACTGTTCCGGATCGTCAGATGAGCCGTAGTCGGAGACCCAGCCCCAGCCGATGGTGAACTTGTGGAAGCGGAGCATGTCCATGACGCCTACGCCGGGAACGGTGGCACCGAAGAGGTCGGGCCGCTGCGTGAGCGCAGCGCCTACGAGCAGGCCTCCGTTGGAGCGTCCGCCGATGGCGAGCTTCGGTGTGGACGTGTACTTGTTCGCGATGAGCCATTCGGCTGCGGCGATGAAGTCGTCAAAAACGTTTTGCTTTCGCAGCTTAGTGCCAGCCTGGTGCCAGTCTTCGCCGTACTCGCCTCCGCCACGAAGATTCGGGAGAGCAAAAACGCCGCCCATTTCCATCCAGACAAGGTTCGAGACTGAGAAGTAAGGAGTCTCGCTGGCGTTAAATCCGCCGTAACCGTAGAGGTAAGTTGGGTTGGTACCGTCGAGTTCTATGCCCTTTTTGTGGACGATGAACATGGGCACGCGAGTGCCGTCTTTGCTGGTGTAGAACACCTGCTTGACTTCGTAGGCGGTGGGATCGAAGTCGAGCTTGGGCTGACGGAAGATGCTGCTCTTTCCGGTCGCCAAGTCGTAGCGATAGATGGTGGTGGGCGTCGTGAAGCTGGTGAACGAATAGAAGGTTTCCTTGTAGCTGCGCTTGCCGCCGAAGCCGCCGGCGCTGCCGATGCCGGGTAGATCGACGTTGCGGAGGAACTTGCCATTCAAGTCGTAGACGCGTACTTCGCTCTTGGCGTCCTTGAGGTAGATAGCAACCAACTTGTTGTCGAGAGTGTTGGCGCCCTCAAGGGTTTCCTTGGATTCGGGGATGATGGTCTTCCAGTTCGCTGCCTCGGGATGCCGCGTATTAACGGTGATGATGCGGCCGCGAGCGGCGTCCTTGTCGGTGCGGAAATAGAAGACGGGCCCATCGTTGTCGATGAAGTTGTACTCGGCATCGAAGGCGTCGAGCAGTTTCACCACTGGTGCGTCTTTGACGGTGAGGTCTTTGTAGTAAACGCGGTTTTTAGGAGCGCTGCCTTGCCAGACGCTGATGATGAGGTAACGGCCGTCATCGGTGACTGAGCCGCTGAATCCCATTTCCTTGTTGTCCGGGCGTTCGTAGATGAGGATGTCTTCCGACTGCGCCGTGCCGAGCTTGTGAAAGTAAAGCTTCTGGAAGTAATTGGCATCGCGCATGGTCTTGGTGCCCTGCTTGGGCTCGTCGTAACGGCTGTAGAAGATTCCGCTGCCGTCCTTTGTCCATGATGCGCCGGAAAATTTTACCCACTTGAGGACGTCAGCCAGATCCTTGCCGGTATCGATATCGCGAATGTGCCACTCCTGCCAGTCGGAACCGGAGGCTGAGATGCCGTAGGCCATATGCTTGGCGTCATCGCTAATGACAAGGCCGGAGAGCGCGACCGTGCCATCAGCGGAGAGCGTGTTGGGGTCGATGAGGAGCTTGGGTTCGCTGGTAAGCGATTCCATCCAGTAAACGACGCTCTGATTCTGCAGGCCGGAGTTGCGCGTAAAGAAGTAGCGATTCCCTTCCTTCCACGGCGAGGAGTAGCGCTCGTAATTCATGAGCTTCGTCATGCGCGACTTGATAGCTGCGCGCTCGGGAATCTGATCGAGAAAGCCGTAGGTGATCTTGTTTTCGGCGTCCACCCATGTCTTGACGTCGGCCGAGTCGAGGTCTTCCATCCAGCGATACGGATCGGCGACTTTGACGCCGTGATAGTCGTCCACCTGCTCCACCTTCTTGGGCTGCGGGTAGAGAAATTTCTGTGGCTGCGTGTCATCGCCGGCGAAGAGTGCGGCCGGGATGATTATGAGCGAGAAAAACACGGTGAGTGCGGTGATACGCACGAAGTGACACGAAGTCATGGATCGCCTCTTGTTGGAAACTCTCCGGCAGGCGTATCTGCCCGTCGCCGGTTTCCGGGCATGTTGGACCGATTGAGCCTATTCTACGGCAGAGTTGATCGTCGATGCGGGCGCGGCCCGCAGCGGCACCGCGCGAAGCCCTTGCCGTGTCGTGAGGGCTCTTATATGACGGGCCAGATTCTCAAACGTGAGTACCTGTTTGTAAACGAAGCTGGTTTGCGCAATCGACAGAGGGTTCGGAAGCCCGTCATGGGTTCGGCAGTTCTGTGCCGAGGGTTAGCCGCATCCGAATGATTGTGTGCAACTGCACTTAGGGCATAGAGACATGGAAAGTCATTTCTTCGCCGACTGCATAGAAACGCTTACGAGTGAAACGGGCAAAACGAGCAAATACTTTTCGTTACCTAAGTTGGAAAGAAAGGGTGTGGGACCGGTTTCGAAGCTGCCGCGCAGCATACGCGTGGTGCTGGAATCGGTGATGCGGAACGTAGACGGCAAGAAGATCGCAGAAGAAGATGTGCGGCGGCTGGCGAACTGGAAGCCTGTTGAGGAGCGCACGTCGGAGATTCCGTTCGTCGTTGCGCGCATTCTGCTGCAGGACTTCACGGGAGTGCCGCTACTGGTCGACCTGGCGGCGATGCGGTCGGCCGTGGGGCGAATGAAGAAGAGGACAGAAATCATCGAACCGCTCGTTCCTGTTGACCTCGTGATCGACCACTCGGTGCAGGTCGATTACTGGAGTCGTAATGACGCCTTATGGCTGAACATGGATATGGAATTCAGGCGCAACCGTTCGCGTTACCAGTTTCTGAAGTGGGGTATGCAGGCGTTCCACAACTTCAACGTAGTGCCGTCGGGCATCGGAATCTGCCACCAGGTGAACCTGGAGTATCTCGCGAAATGCGTGCAGGAACGGGATGGCGTGTTGTATCCGGACACGCTGGTGGGGACGGATTCGCATACGACGATGGTGAATGGGCTGGGCGTGGTGGCGTGGGGAGTGGGCGGCATCGAGGCGGAGGCCGGGATGCTTGGGCAGCCGGTGTACTTCCTCACGCCGGACGTTGTTGGCGTCCACATGAAAGGCGCGTTACGCGAAGGCGCGACGGCCACCGATCTCGTGCTGCACATCACGCAGATGCTACGAAAGGTGAACGTCGTAGGGAAGTTCGTGGAGTACTTCGGCGAGGGCGCAGCGAGTTTGACGGTGCCGGATCGCGCGACAATCGGCAATATGTCGCCGGAGTACGGAGCGACCATGGGGTACTTACCGGTGGATGAAGAAACGTGCCGATACATGGAGGCGACGGGGCGCACGCGTGAGCAAGTGGACTTGGTGCGCGCCTATTACAAGGCACAGGGAATTTTCGGGATGCCACGGGCGGGGGAAATTGAGTACTCGCGGCTGCTGGAGCTCGATTTGTCAGACGTGCGGGCGAGTGTGGCTGGGCCAAAGCGTCCGCAGGACCGGCTGGAGCTGCCGGAAATCAAAACCAAATTTAGCGAACTGCTGACGAAGCCCCTTGCCGAGGGTGGCTTCGGCAAAGTGGACGGCCAGACGGAACAAAGGTTCACGGTACGCATTGGGCTGCAAGGCCAGAAACCGCAGGAGCCAGTAGCTGGCGGTGGTCACCAGGAGCCGGAGTCGATGCCGGTGGGCGCCGGCAACGTCTCTGCGAAGAACACGAGCGAGTGGACGGAGTCGGAAATGATGAACAATCGTCCGACGCCTGACTTGATCGAGGAGTTGCCGCACGAGGCGCTGCCGAAGGCGACGGTCGAAATCGGAAACGGCGATGTGGTGATTGCGGCGATCACGTCATGCACGAACACCAGCAATCCAACGGTTATGCTTGCGGCCGGAATACTGGCGAAAAAAGCGGTAGAGAAGGGACTTCGAGTGAAACCATGGGTGAAGCCTTCGCTCGCCCCGGGCTCTCGAGTTGTGACCGAGTACTACAACAAAACAGGACTGATGCCGTACCTGGACAAGCTCGGGTTTCAGTTGGTTGGATACGGGTGCACGACGTGCATTGGAAACTCGGGGCCGCTCGATTCAAGCCTTGAGCAAGTGATTGGCGACAATGACCTTGTAGTGGCGAGTGTGCTGAGCGGCAATCGCAACTTCGAAGCACGAGTGCACCAGAGCGTGAAGGCGAACTTCCTGATGAGTCCGCCGCTGGTCGTAGCATTCGCGCTGGCCGGGCAGGTGGATATCGATCTGACGAAGGAGCCGGTCGGGCACGGGCACGATGGGCAAGACGTTTACCTGCGGGACATTTGGCCGACAACACAGGAATTAGGGGAAGCACTGAAGCAGGCTGCAGATCCGGAAGAGTACCGGCGGCTGTATGCGAATGCGGAGAGCACGAATCCGCTGTGGAATGAAATCAACGCGCCGACCAGCGATGTGTACGCCTGGGATAAAAACTCGACCTATATACAGGAGCCTCCCTACTTCGATGACTTCTCGATGGAGCCGGGTGGAATAGCGGACGTGAAAGGCGCGCGGATGCTCGCGATGTTCGGCGAGTCGATAACGACGGATCACATCAGCCCGGCGGGCGCGATCAAGCCGAGTTCGGCAGCGGGGAAGTATCTGCTGGACAAGGGCGTGCAGGTGCAGGAGTTCAATACCTACGGGGCACGGCGAGGCAATCACGAGGTGATGGTGCGGGGAACATTTGCAAACGTGCGCATCAAGAACCTGATGCTGCCGGGAACAGAAGGCGGCATGACGATGCATCTGCCAGATGGCGAGCAGATGAACATCTACGATGCTGCCATGAAGTATCAGCAGGAAGGCGTGCCGCTGATGATCTTCGGCGGACACGAATACGGTGCGGGTTCATCGCGCGACTGGGCGGCGAAGGGGACTCGGTTGCTAGGAGTGAAGGCGGTGATCGCGCAAAGCTTCGAGCGAATTCATCGCAGCAACCTGGTTGGAATGGGCGTGCTGCCTTGCCAATTCGAGGAAGGCGTAAGTGCGAGGGTGCTTGGTCTGACTGGGGCGGAGACATTCGATTTAACGGGAATTCGGGGCGAATTGAAGCCGCGTCAGCAACTATGCCTGACGGTTCATCGGCCAGGCGGCGATGAGCAGCAGGTACACGTAACATTGAGGATAGACACGCCGATCGAAGTGGAGTACTACAGGCACGGTGGGATACTGCACTATGTGCTGAGGCATCTGGTTGCAGCGGGTGGGTGAAACAGAGACATCACCCTGCGAGTCGGAACTTCGATTTTGTGCGGGAGCAGAACGGGTGAGGATATAAATGTGAGGATGTAAAAGGGATTCTTCGACTTCGCTTCAGGAAGACAATCTTCTCGGATGTGCGAATCTCTTCTTTTGCGCAAGTCGGCGAGGCGTAAAGCGTTCAGCCAGTGCGTCTCTGCTGCGGCCGTCCAATTACACAATTATTACAAATCATGTTATGACGCGTTGCTATCTTATCCAGAAGCGCGGCATGCGGATTCGTGGGGAATCCGGGCGGCACAGACCTTCCTGGGGCGAGATACCTTGATTACAAAAGAAGCAGATCGCGACAAACTCAATTGGACAACGACGTTTTTCATGGTCGTTTTCCATGTTGGCGCCGTGGCGGCGTTGTTCATGTTCAGTTGGAAGGCGCTGTTCCTTGCAGCGTTTTTGTGGTGGGTTTCCGGCAGCCTTGGTATTGGCATGGGCTACCACCGTCTGCTGACGCATCGCGGATACAAGACGCCGAAGTGGATGGAATACATCCTAACGGTGTGTGGCACGCTGGCGCTGGAAGGTGGACCGATATTCTGGGTGGCGACGCATCGCATCCATCATCAACTCACCGACAAGCCTGGCGATCCTCATTCTCCACGCGACGGAAAGTGGTGGTCGCACATGGGTTGGATCGTGACGGGCACGGCAATGCACGACTCAACTTCGGTGCTGGCGCCTTACGTCCCGGACCTTCGTAAAGACAGGTTCCATGTGTGGCTCAGCAAGTGGCACTGGGTTCCGCTGACTCTGCTGGGAATCGCCCTGTTCGCAGCAGGCGGCGTGCAGTACGTGATGTGGGGTATCTTCCTGCGAGTGACAATCGGATTGCATGCGACGTGGCTGGTAAATTCGGCGACGCATATCTGGGGCTCGCAACGGTTCAACACCGGCGATGATTCGCGCAACAGCATGTGGGTGGCGCTGTTGACGTTTGGCGAAGGCTGGCACAACAACCACCATGCGCATCCCAGCTCGGCGCGGCATGGTCTGCGTTGGTGGGAGATCGACATGAACTGGTACGGCATCCAGGCGCTGCGCGTGCTAGGCCTGGCGAAGAACGTCAAATTGCCAAAGCTGGATGGACGTGTGCAGGAGATGTCAGCGCCGTCGGTTCCGGCTGGGATGGCGATGGGAGACTGAGGGAAATTGTAATCGGGTAATCGAGGAATTTTGGATTTGAGGGTGTGGCCTTTGGCTGCGCCCTTTTCGCTGTTAAAAGCAGCTGGAGCCGCTCCAAACCCTTGCTACATCTCGGATCCTTTTTGCTTTACACTCGTGCCGATGCAGATCACCAGTCGGCGCAAGGCGATTATTTTCGTTACTGTGCTGGGCGCAAGCCTCATCGGCCTGGCTCTGGCGCTGAATATCGGCTGGATTATTCACTGGCGCGAAGTAGTGCCGCTGGTGCTGGGCATTATTGTTTTCGCGATCATCATCGCAGGCATGACGCTGAATACCATATTCCTTGTCCGCGAAATTCGGCGGAATGAGCAGCACGACAGCTTCATCAATTCCATTACGCATGAGTTGAAGACCCCGATCGCTTCGATACGGCTTTACCTAGATACTCTGCAAAAGCGCAACCTGGGCGAGGAGCAGCGGCGAGAATTCTACAAAGTGATGCAACAGGATACGGAGCGCCTGCTGGGCACCGTGGACCAGGTGCTTCGCGCTGGACAGGTGACACACAAGCGCGGTCGGCACATGTGGGCCGACGTGGATCTGGCCGAGGCGGCGAAGGAATGTGCCGCGCTGGCGCGTTCACGCCATCATCTCCCGCCGGACGCGCTGGTGGAGCGCATCCACGCCGTCGGGCGCGAGGAGAGCGTGGTTCTGGGCGATGGCGATGAACTGCGCACGGCCATCTCAAACCTGCTCGAGAATTCGGTGAAGTACTCGGGTAACAGGGTGGAGATCAGGCTGGATGTGGTTGCATCGGGTGGTAACGTGCTGTTGAAGGTGAAGGATAAAGGTGTGGGTATCGCCCGTGGAGAGCTGAAGCAGATCTTCAAAAGGTTTTATCGCGTGGCCAGCAGGGGACAAGTGAAAGGCACAGGATTGGGTTTGTTCATTGTGCGCTCAATCGCGCGCCGCCACGGCGGTGATGCGTGGGCTGAGAGCGATGGCGAGGGCAAGGGCGCGACCATTGTGATGAGGATTCCGAGGCGACGGGCATGACAAGAATCCTGGTAGTAGAAGATGAGTCGCACCTCGCGCAGGGTCTTCGCTTCAATTTGGAGGCCGAGGGCTACGAAGTTCGCGTGCTGGAAACGGGCGAGGCCGCACTGAAACTACTGCTGCAGGATGCCGACGCGGTGGACGTGGTGGTGCTCGACATCATGCTGCCCGGCATCAACGGATTTACAGTTGCGAGCGAACTGCGCAAGGCAAAGCAGTTCGTTCCGGTGCTTATGCTGACGGCCCGAGGGCGTCCGGAAGATGTGCTGAAAGGGTTCGAGTCAGGCGCGGACGATTACCTACCGAAGCCCTTCGATTTGGCCATCCTGCTGGCGCGAGTGAACAGCCTTCTGCGGCGACGCGAATGGACCGCGCCCGGACCGAGGCAAGAGCCAGACGATGCGGCAACGCCGGTGCGCCATGCGGATGTCTTCAAGTTCGCTGAGAAAGTGGTCGATTTCGACAGGTTGCAACTGAGCGCCGCAGGACAGGTCTTCCAGTTGACGCTGATGGAAGCCGAGTTGTTGCGATTCCTCATTCGCAACAGCGGAGTGCCGGTCTCGCGCAAGCAGATTCTTGAACAGGTTTGGGATCTGCACGAGGATACGGACACGCGAGCGATAGATAATTTCATCGTGCGGTTGCGCCGGTATATAGAGGATGAGCCGGGGCAGCCGAAGCATCTGCTGACCGTACGCGGGGTGGGGTACAAGTTTCTGCCGGAAGGGCAGTAAAGGCTGGCACGACGGTCGAATGAGGATTGGTACGGTTCACCTTAACATCGCGCGGATGCCGCAAGCTGAAAATTAAGGTTTTCGCACGAGCGAGGGCTAAGGCCTTCGCTCTTTTTTTTTGTTCGCGCCGAATGGTTAGAGGAGTGGGGACGTATTGAGTCGCTTCACGCGCTAAAGCCTATGAGTTCATCGCTGTGGCGGTACGGAATTTCCAGGACGCGGCACTAGTCTGTTTGCATGTGTGCATGGCAGAAGGCAGCCGTGTGCGCTGTGTCACGGCCCATATTTGCAGGGCGTCGGTATAATTCCGTCGCGTGTTCCAGCTCAGGAGAACTCTCCTCCCATGACCGAAACCGAAACTTCAACCAAACCCGAGATCGAAACCGAAATCGAATCCAAATCCCTTCCGGCGAACGCTTACGAGCCGCTCGAACCTGGTGAGTCGTACAAACCGATTGTGCCGGCGACTAAGAATGTGCCCGAGCTTACGCCACGATCAATTGGCTGGGGCATCCTGCTCTGCGTTGTTTTCACGATTGCCTCGGCGTACTCAGGCCTGAAGGTCGGACAGGTGATGGAGTCCGCAATTCCGATCTCCATCCTTGCTATCGGCCTGGCGCGCGTATATAAGCGCCGGTCGAGCTTGCTTGAGAACGTGATCATGACGGGCATCGGCGGAGTCGCCGGGTCGGTCGTTGCAGGTGCCGTGTTCACGGTTCCCGCGCTCTACATCCTGAATCTGAATCCGCATCCGGTACAGACGATCTTCATCTGCCTGGCGGGCGGATGTCTCGGCATCCTCTTCCTTATTCCTTTACGACGCTATTTTGTTCGCGATATGCACGCGCAACTTCCGTTCCCGGAGGCGACGGCGATTACGGAAGTTCTTGTCACGGGAGAGAAGGGTGGATCGCAGGCGAAGCTGTTGCTGCAAGCGACGGCGATCTCCGCAGTTTACGACTTCTTCGTAACGACCTTTCATGTATGGAAGGAGTTTGTAGATTTCCAGTTCGTGCCCGCGGTACGGGCGCTCTCCGACAAGGCTCGGATTACGTTCAGCTTCGACGCCATCAGCTTCATCCTGGGACTCGGTTACGTAATGGGCCTGCGCAGTTCTATGATTCTTTGCGCGGGCGGCGTGCTTTCGAACTTCGTGCTGGTGCCGGTGATCTTCATGATTGGCCAGCATTTCGCGGGTGCGGTTTATCCCGGCACCATCCCAATCGCGGACATGTCGGCGGTGCAGATCTATCGGAGTTATGTGCGGTTCATCGGCGTCGGCGCCATCGCGACGGCTGGGATCTTCGGGATAATCAAATCGCTGAAGATCGTAGCAGGGTCGTTCAGTATTGCCCTGCGGGTGTTCCGTCATGGTGAGACCGCCTCAACCGAGCGGACCGATCGCGATATGCCGATGATCTCGATTTTCCTCGGCATCGTGCTTGGCGCCATCGGCGTGGCTGCGCTGCTTGGACATCTTCCTGTTTCCTGGACGGTCGTTACAATCGGTCTTGCACTGACCCTGGTGTTCTCGTTCTTCTTCGCATCCGTCGCGGCAAACGCAATCGCGACGACGGCTCGCAACCCGGTCTCCGGGATGACGATGCTTACCATCATTATTTCTTCTGTCGTGCTGCTGCGGTTTGGGCTTTCCGGCACGACGGGCATGTTCTTTGTGATGGCGATTGCCGGCATGGTCTGCACGGCGTTGTCTGTTTCAGGACAGGCGATCACGGACCTGAAGGCGGGCTACTGGCTTGGCTCCACGCCTTCCGCACAGGAGAAGGTGAAGTTCCTTGGTGTGATTGCGGCCGCCATCGCTGCCGGACTGACGATCGTGATGCTGGCGCGTGCCTTCCAGTTTGGCGAGGCTCTGCCCGGAGATTTGCGTCCGGTACTGGCATCGCCGCAGGCTTCCATCATGAAGGCGCTGGTTGAGGGCTTCATGAGTCACCAACCCGTCGCGTACGTGCTGTTCGGCGCAGGAGCGATGATCGCGTTGCTGATGGAGATGCTCGGGCAGCCTTCGCTGATCTTCGCACTCGGCATGTATCTGCCGCTGGAGCTGAATTCGCCGGCGCTGGTCGGCGGTTTCCTTGCGCATTTCCTGAACAAGAAGTCTGAGCAGACTGGCGGCGAGCGTGGCAGGACGATTCGCGAACGCGGCGTCATTATCGCATCAGGCCTGATGGCCGGGGGTGCTCTCGGAGGCGTATTCGGAGCAGCGCTACGACTGTTGCCGCAGTATCGAGAAGACATGATTCGAACACCTTTCTACCTCTACGATCCGATTTCGCAGTCGGTCTCCGCGCTGTTGTTCGTTGGCCTCTGCCTGTATGTCTGGTTTGGTTCGATGAAGAGGAATAAGGAGGCGACGTGGACCAAGTAGGGCGGTTTGTCGCAGATGCGGTTCTCGGCATTGACACGATCTGGGGTGGCGACGTCATGTGTCCCTCGGGTACGGGAAGATTTATCGCGGATTCGTGGTTCTCCGATGAGCCGTTGCCCGCGGCATACACAACTCCGGCGGCGGCGCGCGTGCGTGAGACAGGCGGCGTGGGCGGCAAGACCGTCGATCGCGAGGCGATGGAGGCGTATCTGCGCGCGGTGAACCTGCCGGAAGCAATCGCGGGAGTTCGCGCCGAAGCTGGGAAGATCGGCGGCGTGCGCGGCCACTATCTAGCGGGATTGTCGCTCTGCCTGGAAACAATGTGGGACCTGGCAATGGAGATCCTGGGCAAAGGCGATGCGGTGCCATACGTTCGCTGCGTGGAAGCATCAACTGGCCGTGCGCCGGAGCCTTCCAAGCCGGAAGCAAAGCGCGAGAGACTCGCGGAGTTGCTCGGTCGCGCCGGGTATTCTTCCACAAATGGCGGCGAGCTTCTGGCGGCGGTAGATGCATGGCGCAAAGAACGCATCGTGCCGATGGCTTCGGTTCGCGCGCTTGGCGCGGCGGTCATCGCACACTTCGACAATCTCAGCGCGGCGAACCTGATGCCGTACCTGCCAAAAGAACTGTGGCCGGTATCGCGGGCAAACATCGAGTTTCTGCCGATCAAAGAAGCATGGTTCTCCGGATCGATGAACTACGTTGGGCGCGCGCGAAACGCGGATGGCACTCCGAAGTACGAAGCGACGTATGAAATCAACGCTTCGCTGCAGATGTCCGTTCCGGAGTTCGAACAACTGGTTAGCCATGAAGTCGTACCAGGGCATGTGACGACGTTTGCCTACATGCAAAACCTGTACGTTCGCGGGCTGGCCGGCTTCGAGGCAACGGTGCTGACGATGAATACCCGCGCTGCGACGCTGTTCGAGGGAATCGCCAACAACGCCATCCTGATCGCGCATGGAGTGACGGAAGTGGAGCAGTTGCCGGACGAAGATTTGCAAATCGGCGTGCTGCTCGCTTTGTTGCAGGACGATGCCAAGAACCAATCGTCATACCTGACGTGGGGCGAAGGCAGGCAGCGCGAAGAGGTGGCGACGACCTTACGCCGCGACTTCCTGGTAAGCGAAGAACGAGCGGAAAAACTCTCGGGCGCGTGGGGCAGGCATCCGCTCCTGGGACGCATGTACCTTCCGGCCTATCGGTCTGGCACCGAGAGGGTCGCCGAACTGCGGCGCACGTATCCGGCAGACCGCGTTCTTCCGGCGATTTATGGTTGCGGTGGGATCGTGGATATCGAGACCGTGAACGACGTGCTCAAGGGCTGAACGGATGCGGAAATCAACGAGTTGGCACAGGCGCCAGGCAATGAGAATCTGTCACCTGCGCGCCTTGAGCGTGCCGGTTTCTGCGTTTTGCTGCTCGTGTAGGATGGTTGAAGCTTTATTGCAATGGAGCGTGCTATGACATCTGCACTCATGAATCTTGAACCGAAAGCATTATGGAAGCACTTCGCCGCGCTGTCGGCGATACCTCGCGCGTCAACGAAAGAGGCTGCGGCCCGCGAGTACGTTCTCGCTCAGGCAGCGAGTCTTGGCCTCGACGCTATTCAGGATAAGGTCGGCAATATCGTTGTCCGCAAGCCTGCCACGCCCGGACGCGAGGCAGCACCGATGTCCGTGTTGCAGGGACATCTGGATATGGTCTGCGAAAAGAACGAAGGCACCGCCCATAATTTTGATAAGGATCCAATCAAAATTGTGCGCGATGGCGACTGGTTGAGGGCGGACGGAACGACGCTGGGCGCGGACAACGGAATCGGGGTGGCGGCAACACTGGCGATCATGGAGAGCAAGGACATCGCGCATGGTCCGCTGGAACTCGTATTCACCATCGATGAAGAAACTGGCCTAACCGGTGCCGCGGAATTTCCCGCCGGGCTGCTGAAGTCCAAGTATTTCCTGAACCTCGACGGCGAGGAGCAGGGAACGCTCTGCATTGGCTGCTCTGGCGGTCTCAACACGACGGCTCGCCGCAAGGTAACTCGCCGGCCCGCAAGCGCAGGCGCAGCGTGGCGCATCAAGGTATCCGGCTTGAAGGGTGGTCACTCGGGCGTCGATATTCATCAAGGGCGTGGCAACGCTCTGCGGATTATTGGCGGCTTACTCCAGCGCCTGCTCAATGGTCTGCCGCTGGAGATTGCGGACATCAAGGGCGGAAGCGCCCGGAACGTAATCCCTCGCGAGGCGTCCGCCGTGGTGGTGTTGGACGGTGCGCGTGAAGGAGAGCTGAAGTCGCTCGTCGCCAGCTATGAGAATGAAACGAAAACCGACCTGGGCGGATTCGATCCCGAGGTGAAAATCACGATTGAGAAAACGGAGCGCCCGGAACAGGTGCTCGATCCCGTGGATGCGAAGCAGGTTGTCGATGTTATGGCGAGTCTGCATCATGGCGTCCTGGCCATGAGCCCGGATATCGAAGGACTTGTGCAAACCTCAACGAATCTCGCGACCGTGTCGTTCAAGGACGGCAGCGTCGAGATAGGCACTAGCCAGCGCAGCGCGATCGAAAGCAGCAAGCAGGCCGCCGGCAGCATGGTTGAGACGGTGTGTCGCCTCGGTGGTTTCGAGGTGGAACACTCGGGTGGCTATTCCGGCTGGAAGCCCGAGCCCACCAGCGAAATCGTACGCAAGCTTCAGGCTGTGTACGAAGAGATCTTCGGCGAACCGGCAAAGCTTGTGGCTATGCACGCGGGTCTGGAGTGCGGCGTCATCGGCGAAAAGCACGCGGGTATGCAGATGGTGTCATTTGGCCCGGAGATTAAAGATCCGCATAGCCCGAACGAACGCGTGCAAATCTCGTCGGTCGAACCTTTCTGGAAGTATCTAACCGCAGTGCTGGAACGGCTGTAAGTCCCGGTATTGTTGAACAGCGACAAGGTTAAATGGGTGTCCGGTGTCCAATGCCAGACACCCATTTTCAATTGTGGCTTTTCGCGAACCGAGGTGCAGCAAGCACCCGTTGGGTTCGTTTCGGCAGAGGTTTCCCCTGTAATTGTCTTTGGTCTTTGAGGCCTCTTGGAATTCAAGCACCACATCTGATCAGGACGCTTTAGTACACTTGCCAAGTGGAACGCATGAGCACATCGCCCAATTTCGAATTTCATATCTCCCGTGCAGCGCGCGATCGCTATCGCTTCGAGGAAGCTCTGTTTACGCTGGCGGGGAATGTAGTATTCGCCAATTTGGGGGCCACGCGGGAGTTCGCGTACCGCATGAACCAGGAGCGGGATGCGGCGCGGCATCCGGAACGCACGATACATGCCGGGGCGCTCAACGCGATGGGGTTGATTGATGAGGTGCTCCATGCGATGGTGGCGCGTTACCGCGAACAGCGTGACCCACGCGCGATGCTGGACGCGCTGGACTGGTTCGGATCGAAGCTTGACCGGAACGTGCTGGATCGCACGTTGCTGGCTTTTACCGATCAATTTCCGCCAGTCGCTGTTTATGCTGAAAAAATCAGCGCTTCAGAGTGGTTGTCAGGAACATCGAGCGGCGTGCCACATCGTGCGGTGGCGCTTGAAGAATTGCTCATGCTGTGGCTCGCAAATGCTAATCCCGCATTCGAGCCGTTCGCAGAACTCTTCGACGACGCTCCGCTGGCGTCGGTAACGGCGTATCCGAAGATCACTTCCGCGCTCCGCGACTACTTCGAAACGCGCCCGCGTTTCGGCCCCGAAGAGCAGAACTTTATTGACGTGCTGCGCGCTCCTGCATTGGCCTCCCCACAATCGTTGAGCGGGCAGTTGGAGTTCATTCGAAAGCGATGGGCCGGATATCTGGGCGAGTCTCTGCAACGCCTGCTCATGGCAGCTGACGTGCTCAAAGAAGAGGAGACCGCCACCTGGATGTTGTTCCATCCGCCGGGAGCACATTTCGGAGCGCCCCAAACGCTGGGTGATTCAAGTGCCGCGGCCGTCCCGGAGTACTCATCTGCGGCCCACGAGTACGAGGCGTTCACGCCGGACGTTGATTGGATGCCGCGCACGGTGATGATCGCAAAAAGCGTTTACGTGTGGCTCGACCAATTATCGAAGGCTTACGGCCGGCCCATTCAAACGCTGGACCAGGTGCCCGACGAAGAACTACAGACGCTCGCGCGGCGCGGTTTCAACGCAGTGTGGTTCATTGGAGTCTGGGAGCGCAGCAGGGCATCGCAGAAGATCAAACAATTGACGGGCAATCCAGACGCGGTGGCGTCAGCGTATTCGCTGTTCGACTACACGATTGCCGAGGACCTTGGTGGCGAGCAAGCGTATGTCAACCTGCGCGACCGCGCGTGGAGGCGCGGAATCCGGCTTGCCAGTGACATGGTGCCCAATCACATGGGCATCGATTCTCGCTGGATGATCGAGCACCCGGACTGGTTTCTGTCGCTGCCGTACAGTCCGTTTCCCTCGTACCGTTTTGAAGGGCCTGATCTCTCGAACGACGAGCGCGTCGAGATCAAGATCGAGGACCACTATTACGAGCGCACGGACGCGGCTGTGGTTTTTCGACGCCAGGATCGCTGGACGGGCGACACGCGCTACTTCTATCACGGTAACGACGGCACCAGCTATCCCTGGAACGATACGGCGCAATTGAATTATCTGAAAGCCGAAGTGCGCGAGGGCCTTATACAGACCATTCTTCACGTGGCGCGATTGTTCCCGATCATCCGCTTCGACGCCGCGATGACCCTGACCAAGCAGCACTTCCAGCGCCTCTGGTTTCCTGCGCCGGGAACAGGTGGCGCAATCCCGTCGCGTGCGGAGCACGGGATGACGAAGGCGGAGTTCGACAAGGCTATGCCGGCCGAGTTCTGGCGCGAAGTTGTGGATCGCGTTACGGCAGAACTCCCCGGCACGTTGCTGCTGGCCGAGGCCTTCTGGTTGCTCGAAGGATATTTCGTGCGCACGCTCGGCATGCATCGCGTGTACAACAGCGCGTTCATGAACATGCTGCGCGATGAAGAGAATGCGAATTACCGCAGTGTCATCAAGAACACGCTTGAGTTCGATCCCGAGGTGCTGAAGCGCCACGTCAATTTCATGAACAACCCGGACGAGCGAACCGCCGTGGATCAGTTCGGTAAAGGCGACAAGTACTTCGGAATATGCACGTTGCTGGCGACACTGCCGGGACTTCCCATGTTCGGGCACGGGCAGATAGAGGGATACAAAGAGCGCTACGGAATGGAGTATCGCCGCGCCTATCACGATGAAAGTCCGGACTCGTGGCTGGTTTCACGACACGAGCGCGAGATATCTCCGCTGCTGCATCGGCGTGCACTGTTCGCGGAAGTCCAAAATTTCCTGCTGTACGATTTCTACACCGAGGACGGCCAGGCCAACGAAGACGTGTTTGTTTACTCGAACCGGATGGGTAATGAACGTGGCCTCGTGGTGTATCACAACAAGTACGCTGAGACACGCGGCTGGGTTCGCGTCTCCTGCGCCCAAGCCGAGAAGTTGCCGGACGGTGGAAAGCGCCTGCGACAGCGCACGATCGGCGAAGCTCTTGGATTGTCCTGCGATGATTCCATGTTTGTGACCTATCGTGATTCCACTACTGGACTTGAATACCTGAGCCGTGCGAAGGACGTTTGCGAGCGGGGATTGCGGATCGAACTCGGTGCGTACAGGTACCAGGTTTTCGTGGACTGGCGCGATATTCACGAGGTTGCCGGGAACATTTGGGGACAGCTCTGCGACTCGCTTGCTGGCCGGGGCGTTTCAAGCCTCGACGATGCGAAGCGCATGCTCGAACTTAAACCGGTACACGACGCACTACGCACGTTGCTGGATCGGAGTGTGGCGGCATCCGTGGCTGAGCAGGCGATTGCAGGCGAACCGGTTCTGGCAGAGGCTTTGCCCGGAGGCGTTGTCGCGGACGCATGCGGACGCGCGCACGTGTTCCTCGAAGAGGTGAGCCGGTGCGTGTCCGGCGACGTCGGCAAAGCCATCGGACTGAAACCATCGCTAAGTGACATTGAGAGCGCAGGTGAACTGTTTGAGCGACGCGTAGCGGCGGCCCTCAAGCTGCCATCGCTTGAGCATCTCTTTTCGACAGCTTGGCTTGAAGAGGCGAGGGAAGTGTTGCCGGAAGTAAAGGACACACCTGCGCAAGCTACGTGCAAGTGGGCGACGATACTTGCCTGGTGTGCAATGGACGCGTTGGGAACGCTCCACGACCCAGCCGATCCAGAACATGCAGCGGCGGCACTGTTTGATGCATTGCGCTTGCGGGAACCAATGGCGGCGAGTTTCATGACCGCTGGGTTCACAGCCGAGGAAAGCTGGCGTGCGGCTGCACGAGTGCGAGCGGCCTTCGCGCATGCCTTCTGGGTATTTCAGTCTGACTCAACGGGTCCGCGCGGAGCGACTCCGTTCAGTTGGCTGGGCGATCCCGATGTTGCGTGGTTCATTGGTGTCCACGAACACGAGGGCGTGAAGTACTTCGTCAAAGAGCAGTTTGAAACTTTGCTCTGGTGGATGTCCCTTCGTCAGATGCTTGCCATCGTGGAGGAGGAAGCGCCTGATCCGCGTGCGGTGCGAGCATTGGAAGAAGCCTTGAGGGCACGTGCGCTTGCCGCGTCGACAGAGGGCTACCGCATCGAGGAACTATTCGAGTCGGGTCAGTACGACTAGAGCCGGTTCACGCACCGTTTCTAACTTGGAAATCTATTTTGCTGGCTGCGGCTGCTGCTGCGGAGCCTGTCGTTGCTGTTGAGTCGAACCGGGGAACTGCACTCGGGGCGTCTCCCGTGATCCCGGAGCAGCCTCAAAGTAAGCGTTGTTGCGCGAGAATCCCGACATCCCCGCAATGATGTTGTTTGGAAATAAGCCGAGATAGGTGTTGTAGTCCTGCAAAGTCTCGTTGTACCGGCGCCGCTCGACGGCGATGCGGTTTTCGGTTCCCGCCAGTTCATCCTGCAAGCGCAGAAAGTTTTCGTTCGATCGCAGCTGCGGATAGTTTTCCACTACGGCAAGCAGGCGGCCCAGTGCGCCATCGAGCCTGTTATTGGCCGATATGCGCTCCTCTGGACTGCGCGCCGACAACAATGACGAGCGTGCCGCGGCGATGTCGCCGAATACCTGTTGCTCCTGTGACGCGAAACCCTTAACGGTTTCGACCAGGTTGGGAATCAGATCAGCCCTGCGTTGCAGCACCACGTCAACCTGCGACCACGCCGTTTTTACGTTTTCGTTCTTTCGAACCATTTCGTTTCGACGGCCAATGAATGTACTGCCAAACATCAAAGCCGCCACGAGGATGACGATCAGCAGCACAGCAGCGATTTTCATGTCCACTCCTTGGTTTCAACATCTAGGCCGATAGCTGGCGATCTACTTTATCGACAATTGCGGATAGCGCATCGAGGTAGCTTCCGAAGACTTTTTCCGGATCAAGGTTGCGCTCCGTTATCTTTCCGTCGCGAACGTCGAGGACGGTTCGCAGAGGCGACATGTCGGACGCAAGCACCGTCTGAATTGCGTCGGCGACTTCGTGACGGTTCTGTGGCGGAGTATGCCCGAGCGCAATCAATGCGTGCCGGAGCAGGGTGTTGAACGTCGAAGACGATGCAATCAATAGCTGTACAAGCGCACGTCGATCGTGTGCGCCGGAAAGGAACCGTTGCCGCAATCGAATTAGCGCCATCCGAAGCTCCCGCTCGACTTGGATGCGATGTAATGTGAGTGGGACTTCGATGCCGGCGACAACGTCCTGACCGTACAGGATTCTGTGATGCTCCTTGATATCGAGCAGTTCAATGGCGAAGACGTCTGCCGAGCGCGTGAGTTCATCGAGCGATAAGACCAAGGCAGCACGTCCGTGCCGCTCCCACCACTGCATTGCGGATGCGATGTTGCGCAGATCCTCGCCATCGAGTCGTGCTAGCACACAGAGAATGTTAACGTCCGAATACTTCTCAGAGTATTCGTTTGTCGCAGCCGATCCGTAAACAATCATGGAAAGCAGGTTCTCGCCGGCTTTCGTCTTCATCATCGATACGAATTCGTCGATAGTGCGCTGTACCTTTTCGCCTTGCGCCATGTTTACCAACCGCCTCCTGCTCCGCCACCGCCGGAGCGTCCCCCACCGAATCCGCCGAACCCTCCGCCTC
This sequence comes from Clostridia bacterium, assembly GCA_035561135.1. Lineage (NCBI taxonomy): Bacteria > Bacillati > Bacillota > Clostridia > Clostridia bacterium. Next base: position 58,151 of record DATMYA010000022.1, on the reverse strand, counting down.
CAAAACTTCCTCCGCCAAAGCCGCCGCCCCAATCGCGAGAGCCGCCACCTCCAAAGCCTCCCAACAGGAAAGGAAGCAAACAACCGCTGCATCCCCCGGAACCGTCACCGTAGCGCCCGCGTCGGCGAACCATTGAGAGCGCAGGCAAGAGAAAGAAAATGAAAAACAGCAGGAGAGGCAACAATGAGCGGACGTTGATAGCCGAGCCAGGTGCGGGCGTCGTTCGGGGTTGAGCCGGGACGCCTGTGAGCTCCACTCCTGCATCTGTGGCAATGGTCTGGGCGATCCGGGTTGTAAGCATTACGAGGGCATCGCCGTAGCGGCTCTCCCGCAGTTGCGGCACAATCTCACGGCCGAAGCCACCCACTTTGCCGTCGGGAAGGATGGGTTCAAGGCCATACCCGACCTCGATCCAATATCGGCGATCCTCGGTTGCCAGTAGAACGAGAACTCCGCGGTCCCGCTTCCGCTCGCCAATGCCCCACTGTTTAAAAAGCCGGTTTGCGAAGTCCGATGCTTCCGCGCCTTCGAGAGTGCGGATTGTTACGACCGCTACTTGCGCCTGCGTTTTCCGATCGAGTTCGGCGCAGAGTGCATTGATTCGCTCACGATCCGCAGCATTCAAAACCCCAGCGAAATCGTTTAGGTAGTTCGTCGGACGCAGTTGCTCAACGCGCTCGGCAGACGCAAGCTGCCCAGACAGCAGAGCGATCACGCACAGAACAAGCGTGATTCTGGCTTGTTTCGTCATTATGGCTTTCTGGCACAGGGCGCGCCTGCGTGGATTCAATGACATCTCGCAATCGCGCACTCAGTCTGACTGCTACGCGCGACACAACTCCTAACTGGTTGGGGCCTTCGCAACAGGTTAATCGTACAGCGTTAAACTCTAGATGTGACTCTGGTTACGCCGGTTGGCTTACCGGGAGATGCTTGGCGCAAAGCATCCGTTAACCCTGAGCAGTTATTTCTCCGGTGAAGCCGTGCTGGCAGTCTGCATCAGAGACCAATGAGTATGGATGATGCGCCACTGGCTATCTTTAAGCCGATAGACTTCGGTCGTGTTCCAGCGCATTACTCCCTCGCTCCCGTGAGAAACGAAGTTGAACGTGAGAATTGCAGTATCTCCGCAGACTTGCACTTTGGGATCTATTAATTCATACCGGTCGAGTTTTATCTTGCCGCGCACTTCGTCGTATACCTTGCGCAGTTCTCCAATCCCGTTGAGACGGCGACTCTGAAACGGATTAAAATACGTTACGTCCGGAGCCGAAATTTCCAGGAAACCATCCGGATCACCGTTGCCCCAGCGATCAAGGGCGGCGCGCTCCATGCGAATGATCGTTGCCTCGGTGGCTTCCGATTCGTCAGCATGCAAAGCCGCCGGTATCAAGCCGACAACGAACAGCAAAGCGATTGCGGTCACAGCGTGATGCATAGGATTGCTCCAGTCCAGGTATGTTCCTGTTAGGCGAATACGTGCGCATCCCTTCTTTTGTGCAAAGCTGCCGGGACGCGCAGAAAACTTTTCGGGTGTACAGCCTACTCCGGACTAGCGGCTCTGGCGAATGAAAGCCAGGTGCTGGATTAGTTTCTTCGGTAGCGCCGAATAGCGAGACCATCGAGGCAGTCGCCTTGGCCGGTTTTCATTGAGGAGATTTCGCATCACAATAACCGGCGACTAGCGGGATGGAGTGCAACCATGGCATCGGTGCAAACAAATTCAGGTTCGATTGTTTCTCTCTGGCGGTACCCAGTGAAGTCCATGATGGGAGAGGAACTGAATGCTTCCGAGATCACCGAAGCAGGGCTGCTCGGAGACCGTGCTTACGCTCTCATCGACCGAGCTGACGGGAAGGTTGCAAGCGCCAAAAACCCGCGGAAATGGCCGCGCCTTTTCGACTTTCGCGCTACGCTGGCAGAAGCTCCACGGAGGGGGGAAAAGCCGCCGCCGGTCCGAATCACTCTGCCGGATGGCGCTACCGTCAATAGTCAGGACACAGGTGCCCACCAGAAGCTATCGATGGTGCTCCAGCGGGACGTAACGCTTCATGCGATCGTACACGGCAAGCGCGAGAAGATTGACTCCGCGGCACCCGATCTGCCGGCGGCCACGGCTGAGGAGTACTGGCCCGACATCGAAGGCCTTGATTACCGGAACACAGTCACCGAGTTCGGATTGCCTGAGGGTACGTTCTTCGACTCGGCAGTAGTGCATGTGCTGACTACGGCGACGCTCGACAGGTTGCGTACGCTGTATCCACAAGGGCGTTTTGAATCTCGACGGTTCCGGCCCAATCTCGTGGTACAAGCGGCATCTAGCGAAATTGATTTTGTCGAGAATGCCTGGATCGGGCACGTGCTCGCCATCGGCGATGCCGTACGCGTGAAGATCACTGGTCCTTGTCCCCGCTGCGTTATGACCACGCTGCCACAAGGCGATCTCCCCAGCGATGCGGGTATTCTGCGCACAGCGGCGCAGCACAACCACTCTAACGTTGGGGTCTATGCCTCCGTGTTGCATGGGGGAACGATTCGGCGTGGTGATTCCGTTCGACTCGAGTAGCTCGTATCAACGGTCAATCACGGCGCAATGCCAATGATTGGCCCACGTAGCTGGGTAGAAACAGAAATCTGCGTGAGTTTACCCGTCGCAGGGTCGAGACTAAAGCTCTTCGTGTCGTTGTCGCTGGCGACGAACAGAAAATCTCCAGTCGGATCGATCCATTGCGATTCCTGCCTCTATGAAACCAGTAGCCTGCGGATTATTCGCGAGCGGGGCGAGAGCACCCGAGCTTGCAATGCTGAAACCTTCGATTTCATCCGCTCCGTCAGCCTGTGATGCCCGAATGTAGAGGAACTTGCCATCCGGTGTGATGACCGGTCCGCCCGGGTTGAGTCCGGCGGGGAACGGTGAACCGGGCACCGGGGTCAATGATCCATCTCTGGCGAGTGAGAACACGCTGATGTCGCCATTCGTTGGAGGGGACACGATTGGTCCCGTGTCGTGGAAGTTAGTTACAAACACGAAATTTCCAAGTGGCGAGACAGCGACTGCGGATGGCGTGTTAGCGCTATCCGTTGAAAATGGAGACCCAGCAACAGGCGTAGCCGTGCCATTTGTATCCACGGCGTCAACGACGACCTGCTTGTTCTCCACATTGCTAGTGTCGATATTGAATAGGAATTTTCCATCGTGACTGATTGCGGGCTGGAACCCAGTGCCTGCTGTTCCTGAAGTGCCAACTTCCGTAAGCTGACCTGTGTTTGCATCCACAGACCACGTATCCCAGATCCTGTCGAGCCGCATGAAGAGGAACCGCCCGCCAGGGTCAACAAGCAGCACTCCCGCACCCATGGGCAGGTCGATCGGCGAGCCAGGCAGTTGCGTCAAACCTCCAGTGCTCTCGATTCGGAACTCTCCAATTTGATTCTTACCGAATGGTTCTCCGAATGAAGAGCTCGATATCCCACTGCCATACAGGAATTTCCCACTCGGCAGTGCAACTAGGGAGATGACGAACACGACATCGCCGAGCAGAATTGGTTTACTTCCAGACGTGAGCCTTCCGCCTGCCTGTATAGCTCCAATATCGATCTGATTGCTGGGCTCCCGCGTATAGATAAATCTCGCAGGCAACACTGGCGCGGGGGTTGGAGTGGGTACGGGAGTCGGATTGGGAACTGGAGCCGGACTTGGAATGGGTGCAGGAGTTGGAGTGTTTCCCGTCGGCTGATTGGTCGAGTTGGAATTATCGCCACAGGCAGTGAGAAAGACGAGCAGAAGCAGGGTGAACACAATCCTCAGTAATGGCGATTTACGGACAGGTGAAGGGGACAAAAGAGGTGGGCGATGGCGATGCACGGTAGCCTCAATTGCTCGATTGCTGTGGTCTGCCCTGCCAAGAGGAGGAGCACTCGCGTGCTTACGGCCTCGCGCACGGGCCAGCGTTTACTATCTGCGACCGGCTAACTGGGGGCTGGTTCTCAGGTGTAACCAGGAAGGATGGGACGACTCTAATGCCCTACTTGGTAGCACAACTGGGAAGCGGCTCAGAAATCGATGCCTGCAAGGTGCATGCACGTGGCAGCCCATATTCCGCGCCGCAACTCGCTAGCCAAAAGGCAGAGGCAGGATGCTCTTCGCTTCTATGAATTTAGCGGCCATTTCGGGTTGGGCTATTCCGGAGCTGAGGCAACGCATGCACAATTGAGCTATCACACGACAGTATCTCGGCAGAGAGATAATCTCTACACAGAATTGTACGGCGCAGATTCACGAAACTGATTCCAATTTACAAAAATAGCTCCCCATCGAAGTGGGCAAGCTCGGCATCCGAATTACCGTGATTCCGCATGCTCCGTCGAGGGTACCCGCATACGCAGGGTGTTTAGAAGATCGAGCGAAACTGAGTGGGAATTGGTCAATGAAGGCAGCCTAGCAAGGACGAGTGTGGGGGAGAAAATGAATTCCACTTCGATGCTCATGGAACTTGGATATCTACGACACAATTGGGGATGGTTTCTCGCACTGGGGATTATCCAGATTGTCATCGGAATTGTTGCTCTCGGGTTTATGCCCGCAGCCACGATCGGTACCGTCTTAGTGTTCGGATGGCTAATGCTGGTCGGCGGCATTGTTGAGGCTGTTTACGCTTTTCGATCACGCGGCGGGGGAGGATTCCTTCTTCATCTTGCGGGTGCCGTTCTTGGCGTGCTGATTGGCTTGCTCGTCGTCACCCATCCGGTTGCTGGCGCTCTCGCGTGGACGCTGCTGTTCGCCTCGTTGTTTACGGTCGGCGGACTCTTCCACGTCATCGCTGCCGCCTCGTTGAGATATCCCAAATGGGGCTGGTCGGTATTTGACGGCGCTATCACGCTGCTGCTCGGAATCATGCTCTGGGCCGAATGGCCGGTTTCGGGATTCTGGTTCCTGGGATTGGCGCTTGGGGTTAGCCTGGTTTTGCGTGGCTGGTCACACGTGATGTTCGCTCTCGCCGTTCGCAAAGTTAAGTCTCAGGCTCCCATTCGCCGTGTAGCCTGACCGAATCGCTAACCGCGAATTGGTTGCTATAGCTACTTACAGCTGCTGTTTCTTGCGTCAGACATTTCATGCGAGGCTTCCGGGACTGATTGCGACCCGGTGTTGTCTGCTAATGTTGGTGAAATGAAGACACTTGCGCGAACGCTTTCGGCCGTGATTGCTGTGGTTGTACTTAGCGCAGCGGTTATGATGATGAATGCCTCCAAGAAAAATGTCCGCACGATGGCGTACGTCTCAAATGCCGATAGCCGCGATATCTATGTGATGGAGTTAAGCGAAATTGACGGTAGCGTAAACGTCGTCCAGAGAATGACGGTTACAGGCACTGTCATGCCGCTGTCGATCAGCCCCGACCGCAAGTATCTTTACGCATCGCTCCGCTCGGAACCGAATTCGGTCAGCAGCTTTTCAATCAATCAGGACAGCGGAAAGCTGACACCCATAAAAACCGTCCCCTTGGCTGATGACATGGCGTACCTCTCAACGGACCGTACGGGCCGCTACCTGTTTGGCGCCTCATACTTCGGCAACAAGTTCTCGGTCAACGCCATCGGCCCCAATGGCGAAGTAGATCCAAAACCGCTGCGCGTGATACAGACAGGTAAGAACGCACACTGTGTCGCGACGGATCCATCCAATAGATTTCTGTTCGTCTCCAACCTCGGCGATGACGCTGTCATGCAGTACCACTTTAACGAAGCTAACGGCGAGGTCACGCCAAACGATCCTCCGGCTGTTAAAACCAAAAAAGGCGCCGGTCCACGCCATTTCATATTTCACCCGAACCGCCGTTTCGTATTCGGCACCAACGAAATCGACGGCACAGTGAATACCTATCGGCTCAATGTTCCCGGCACGCTCACGCTGCTCGCTTCGAATTCGGTGCTGTCCGCCGGTTTCGAGGGCAAGCCCTGGACCGCCGACATTCACATCACGCCCGATGGCAGGTTCCTCTATGCCTCCGAGCGCACCTCCAGCACGATCACGGCATTCCGGGTTGACGGAGACGACGGCAAGCTATCGCTGGTAGGCACATATCCGACCGAGACGCAGCCGCGGGGGTTCAATATCGACCCCAGCGGAAAATTTCTGCTAACAGCCGGCCAGAAATCGAATAGCGTGAGCAACTATGCCATTGATCAGAACACCGGGGCATTGCGCAAGGTGTCAGACGTGAACGTCGGGAAAAATCCCAATTGGATCGCAATCACGGAATTGCCTATCACGGAACTGCCTCGCTAGCGTTTCCCTAAGAACGAAGGGCAGCATGGTTGCGGTTGCGGCGTCGCGGTTCTTACCTTTATGATTACTGTGATGTCGGCCCGTGCCAAGTATATAGCGCTCTTCCTGCTTGCGTTTGTCTTCTTCGACTTAGGTATGCCTGAGTCTTGCTACGTACAGGCGGGTCCGTCAACCCAGAGCGAAATTCAATTCCAAGCTGAGCAGCAGGGCGGAACCGGCGGTCATTCTTGTCAGTTTGAGGAAGACTGCTTGTCATGCGCTCACTTTGCTCCTGCCGCCACGTTTGTTTTGCATGCCATTGCATTGACCTCTATGGCAGAACCTGAGCTGCAGATCCCCGCGCGCGCTGGATTATCGATCCTCCCTTATCACCCTCCTCGAGCTTAGCTCTCGCTTTGTCGTAGCAGCGTAGGCACTTTACTGCGCCTGTTCGTCCGTCATTTTTCATAAGCAGGACCATACTCACTCGCCCCGCCGTCGCAGGAACGGAATAGGGCCGGTGGCTAATATCCGGCCAAGCCGGTACCACACTGGAGTGTTCTAGTGAAAGCCAGGGGAATCATATTCATGCTGTTGGCCTGCGCGTTTGCGCAGAGTGTCTCTGCGCAGCAGTCCGAGGTCATTACCCTCGAACAGGCTCTTGCAAGAGCGCGCAACCGCGGACCGCAGATCATTTTGTCTCAATACCGCATTGACGAAGCACGCGGCCGACTCGCTGGAGCTTCGGTGTTCCTACAGGAAAACCCCACAGTCGAAACAGCAATTGGGCCTCGTATTTCCCCGAGTGGAGACACGACGGATTATGACGTGTCCCTGAGTCAGTCGTTCGAGCTTGGCGGCCGGCGCAGCGCGCGAATGGCCGGGGCTCGCGCCGGACTCGAACGCGAAACTGCCGCCAGCCGTGACGTACTCCGCCGGTTGCTGCGCGATGTCAGTGTAGCGTTTGCCAGAGGATTGGCCGCCAAGCAACGGCTCAAGCTCGCTGAGCAATCCAGCAAGATTGCGGGCGAACTGTTTCAGAGTATGGAGCGGCGTTATCAGGCGGGAGACGTTCCAATCCTCGACGTGAATCTCGCTCGCAACAGCGCGGCAAGAGCACGGGCTGACGTTCGGTCATCCCAAGCTGCGTACGCCTCTGCAGTCGGAGAGCTTCGCATCTTGTTGGGTGTGACCGCGGAAGAACCACTCGACATCGCCGGCGATCTCCGCGATCGCCGCCGTTTTGATTTATCTACGTTGACCGCGTTGTGCAGCGAACGACCGGACCTACGCGCACTCGCAGCAGAACGAGACGAAGCGCAGGCCGAGGTTCAGCTCGGCAATGCATTCCGTTGGCCAACGGTGGCCCCCTCTTTCAATTACAAGCGCGATCAGGGTGACCGAATCGTGCAGGGAGGACTCAGCTTCACGCTGCCGCTTTTCAATCGAGGCCAGGAGCTGCAAGCGGTCGGACAGGCCCGCACGCGGCGGCTCGAACGCGAACTCGAGGCGTCGAAGCGAGCTGTGTGGGTTGAAGTCCAAACGGCGTACGACGTTTATAACCTTCAGGTTTCCGCAGTCGAGGAGCTTGAACGCGATGCGCTACCGAGCTTGGAGGAGAACGAAACTTTGGCGCGACGTAGCTTCGAAGAGGGCGAGATCGGCCTGGCCGAACTGCTGCTGATCCGGCGCGAGGCACTTGAAACGCGTATCGCTTACGCAGAGCGGCTCTTCGAGGCCGCAGTAGCAGGAATCGAGCTAGAAGCACGAGCGGGGGTACTACGATGAAAATCATTACTACAGCACTCATAGCAATTCTGTTCCTAACGGGATGTTCTAAGCCGGAGAAGAAACAAGCCGAGCAAGATTCGGCGACTCCGGTTGCGAAAGAAGCAAAGCGCGAAGACACGTCCATTCTGCACATCGAGCAGTCGATGCTTCGTGATCTCCGCATCACCACGACAGCAGTCGAGTTCCGTACGGGAGGCGAGAGCATGGCGATTCTGGGCGAGTTGCATCCGAACGAGAATGCCTATGCCGAGATCGGTGCTCCTATCCCGAGTCGGATTGTTAGCATCAATGTCGCTCCCGGCCAAGCCGTGAGTGCGGGCAAGATTCTGGCAGTGTTGCAGAGCAGCGAGGTTGGGAAGGCACGGTCAGACGCCATTACAGCGCAAGCACGGTTGGAACTGGCGAAGCGGACGCTCGAACGGAAGCAACGGCTCGGAGCTGAGAAAATCGTGGCACAGCGCGAGATTCAGGAAGCCGACGCCAACATGGAGGCCGCAGCGGCCGAACTTCGCGCAGCCAAAGCAACGCTCCGCTCTCTCGGCCTCAGCGCAGCGGATGCAGAGAATCTTACTGACAACCCAAACTTCTCTCTGCGCAGCCCCGTCTCAGGCACGGTGATTGATCGTAACGCGGTGCAGGGTCAACTCGCCGAACCAAGCAAGCCATTGTTTCGAGTCGGCAACCTTGGCCGGCTGTGGCTGACAGTACACGCATTTGAACGAGACGCGGTGCGCGTGATGACAGGAAGTACTGCTCGAATCGCTTTCCCGGCACTGCCTGGTCGCTCCTTCAGCGGCAAGGTGACTCTCGTCGGCAAACAAGTTGAGGCAGATTCCCGAACCGTTCCCATTCGAATTGAAGTTGAGAACCGCGACGGGGTGCTGCGTCCAGGCATGTCGGCAACCGCGTGGCTTAAGGTCTGCGCGGATAACGGCAAAGTGCTGGCAGTCCCTGCAGCTTCTCTTCAGCGGCTTCAGGAGAAGTGGATTATTTTCATTCCCAAAGCGGAGAGGGAGTTCGAAATGAGAACGGTAGGTCGCGGACGAGACCTCGGAGGTGAAGTCGAAATTCTCTCCGGACTGAAGGCCGGAGAGACCGTTGTGGTTGATGGAGCGTTCCTCTTGAAAGCACAGTCCGAGCGGTCGCTAGGCGAAGGCGAAGAACACAATCACTAGGAGCAGGGAACATGATTAGCAAAATCCTAAAGAGTTCGTTCTCCCGCCCTGTGTTGACTCTGGTGCTCGTTCTCGCCGCATGTGCCCTCGGCGCGGTATGGCTTCAAGACTTGCGACGGGACGTTTTCCCCGATCTCTCTGCGCCTGTGTTCAACGTTATTGTGCAGAACCCTGCGATGGGAGCAGAGGAGCTGGAAACAGGAGTCGCCGTTCCAATGGAAGTCGCGCTTGCGGGCCTCCCGGATGTGCGACGCATCCGCTCGACCTCACTGCTTGGTGTCACACAGGTCACGGTAGAGTTCGAGTCGGACGCGGACTACAACCGCTCCCGGCAATTTGTGGCTGAGCGCGTCAACCAGGTAGCAGCCCAACTTCCACCCGGTATGGACGCGCCTAACATCTCAAGCCTCACGGGGCGGCTCAACGAGATCTTCGAGTTCACACTGGAAGCGCAACCAGGTGCCGCCGATCCTATGGTTCTGCGCGATCTTGCTGAGTTTGAAGTCCGCAATAGATTGTTGGCCGTTCCGGGTGTCGCTTCGATCGAGCGTCTTGGTGGCTATCTGCGGCAATTCCAGGTGCAGCTTGACCCCGATCGCATGTCGGCAAGAGGTATCACGCTTGATGATGTGGAGCACGCGGTGCAAGGCAGCAACATCAATGCCGCCGGCGGATTCGTCACGGAAGGATCGATGGAATGGACCGTTCGTGCTGTCGGTCGCGCCAGTAATGTCGAGGACCTCCGCAGCACAATCGTTGCAATGAAGAGCAGGACGCCGGTTCTGCTCGGCGACATTGCTGACGTGCGAGAAGCGCCCGCAGTTCGCCGAGGAGTCGCACACCGGTTGAATGGCGAAGTCGTAAGCTGCCGCGTCATCAAGCAGTTCGGTGCAGACACGATGATGGTTTCGGCGGGAATCCGCGAGGCTCTCGATGACATCGGCAAAACGTTGCCCAAGGGCGTGCAGCTGCGAACCGTTTATGACCAGTCAGTATTGATCGGAAGTTCGCTCGGAGGCGTTGAAAGGGCGATTCTGATCGGTGCCGTACTCGTCATCCTCGTACTGTTTGCTCTTCTAGGCGATCTTCGCGCCGCGCTCGTCGTTACCCTAACGCTTCCGCTATCGATTGCGCTGTCCGGGCTGCTTTTGAAACCGCTCGGTATCGGCATCAACACGATGACTCTCGGCGGACTGGCGATCGCTGTTGGTCTGCTGGTCGATGCTGCAATCATCGTCACCGAGAACATCGTCCACCGCATTACCGTTCGACACACGAACGGCAATCGACGTGAAACCGCGCTTGCGGCAGCGATCGAGGTCGGCAGGCCGATTGCGTTTGCCACGTTTATTGTCATGGCCGTTTTCCTTCCGCTGTTTGCAATGACCGGCATCGAGGGGAGGATGTACAGCCCCTTGGCTGCGGCTGTGGTGGCGGCAATCGCCGCGTCTCTTGTGCTCGCGCTGACGCTTGTTCCGGTGGTGGCTGCCATGTTCTTGCGGCCCAAACACAGCGTCGCAGAGGAAGACGTGTGGCTCGTGCGCAAGCTTAAGGCCGTTTACGCGCCGTTCCTGGATTACGCACTGAGGCACCGGGGAAAGGTGCTCATTGTGGCCTTCGCGGTAACCGCTCCCACACTCGTTCTCGCGCTCTATGTTGGCTCGGATTTCATGCCCAAGTTGAATGAAGGGGCCTTCCTGATCCAGACCGTATTGCCTCCCGAGACCTCTTTGGACGAAGTAGATCGCGTAAACCATCGTGTCGAAGATGCATTGCGCACTTTCCCCGAAGTCGAGGACGTGGTTCGACGCACGGGGCGTGCCGAACGCAGTGAAGATCCCATGCCGCATACCTGGTCCGACGTCCTCGTGATCCTCAAGCCTGACGGTGGGCGCGCGCCTGACCAGCTTGAGGACGCGATGCGCGAGAAACTTCAGGGCATTGCGGGCGTTACGACGCTGTTCACCACTCCGCTTGGCATGAGAATCGATGAAGGACTCGGCGGCACTCCAGCCGACATCTCTGTCCGAATCTTCGGCGCTGATCTCGACAAACTGGCGGCGCTCGGCGAACGGGCACAAGAGTTGATGCGCGGAATCAAGGGCGTCGAGGACCTGCGGGTCGAGAAACTCACCGGCATGCCTCAGTTGAAAGTGAGCATAGACAGACAGGCGGTTGCGCGTGTGGGCCTAACCCCTGGCGATGTCATCCGTGCGATTCGGGTGGGACTTGCGGGCGAGGAAGAATCGGAAGTGTGGATCGGGCAGCGGCGGTTCGACATGGTAGTCAAGCTGCAAGACGAACATCGCAACACTCCGAAATCAATCGGCGCATTGCTGGTCGATGGACACGACGGGTCGCGCATCCCACTTAGCCAGCTTGCCACAATCGAGCAGACCTTTGGCCCCGGAACGATTCGACGGGAAGCCGGCAGCCGGCGTATTGCGGTGGAGTCGGCCGTCGATGGAAGAGACCTCGGCAGCACCGCCGCCGAGATCAACGCCAAATTGTCGCGGGAACTGAGCCTTCCAACTGGATACTTCTTCAATGTGGGTGGTCGCGTAGAAAGTCAGTCTCGGGCTGCCGATTCTCTACGCATCGCCATCGCTGTCGCAATCCTGGCCGTATTCCTCTTACTGTATATGGCGTTGGGATCGGCAGCCGAAGCAGCGGTGATCCTGGCTACCTTACCCACAGCTTCGGTCGGTGGTATCGTCGCCCTGCTCATCGCTGGCGAGACCTGGAACGTGTCATCGCTGGTTGGTTTAATAGGCCTGTTCGGAATCGCCGTGCAGAACGGCCTCGTTCTCATCTCACAAACTCGTGGACTTGTGGCGGAGGGGATGCCGTTCGAAGATGCGCTTCGCGGTGCCTGCATCGGCCGCGTACGCCCAAAGATAATGACGGCGGCAACAGCGATCCTTGGCTTGCTTCCACTCCTCGTCTTGCGTTTGCATGGCACCGAGATCGAGAGGCCGCTGGCGGTCGTGATGATTGGAGGACTGGTCACATCCACCTTATTCACCCTGCTGGCACTCCCGACGTTCTACATGACTGTGCATCGTCTGCAAGAGCGCTACGCGAGTCGCCTGAGACATTCGTCTCAAACTGCGCAAATGGAAGGAGACTGACATTAGCCCTTGTAGTTCTTATGCAGTTCGTTATTGCGGCAGGCTTGAGCACGGATCGGCGCGTCCATAACTCAAGGCGACCACGTTCACGCAGCCAACGTGGTCGCCTTGAGTCAGACTTAATCCTGCAGCGACTTTGCTTCGCTTTTGTTGCGCGGGCTCTTGCGGTTCAACACCGAGACGAGTTTCGCGCCTGAAGGCGGCGTGCTCACGGCGCGCTTTGCAATGATGTCCGTGGCGCTCAGTTTTCTGTGGTACAGGTTCTCGTTCGCGCCGCCATCGGACCGCATCGTCGAACCCTCGAGCGAGATACCTGCAAACAATCCCTTCGCGCGCGAATACGACAGCACTTCAGCGCGCATGACCACGTCGGTGGCTGCCGCAGCCGTACGGCCTTTGGGGCCCGCCGCCGCGGACGCATCCGCTCCCAGTTTGACTTTGGACTTGAGCAAGGAGCGGCCTCCAGCGGGGTTCATGACCAGCAGCACGAAATCCGTCAGGTTGCCGCCAAGCTGAAACCCTATGTTCGCTCCTTCGAGGGCGTACATCGCTGGTGGGCCCCATGGCCCGGTGAAGTTCGATCCCGAGCGGCACACCATGGCGCCCCGGCCAAAGCTCCCGCCGATCCCGATGGCGAACTTCTTCACCGAGGGCAGCACAATCACGCACTCGGCGCGGTCGAGCAGGTCCTGCGGAATGTTGTCGGGGATATTAAGAATTTCGCCGAGCACCCGCCCGGCATCTTCCAGTCGATCCTGCTCTCGCTCCTGCCCGAGCAGTGTTAGGGGAACGAATAGGCTTGCAAAAAGACACAGCAATAGGACTTCGCGCATGATCCACCTCGCCTGTCCGCAAACTTACATCTTCGAGAGCTGCCGGTAAAGACCCGGAAGGCCAGTTCCCCCGCGTTCGCGGCAGCGACGAATCGTGTGTGTCGTCGCAACCTTCTCAATCGCCAATGCTCCCGACGGCCGCGAAACTCGGGCTGAAAGGCATCTACTGGCACTGGATGAGACACGCCAACGTGACTTGCACGACTCCGTGGGAACACCACTGGGAACCGTACAGGCGCTGGTGGGCCATTCGTCGCCGGAGATCACGCGGGAAATCTACCTGCACTCGGTGCCGGCGGATGCGAAGCAGGCGATGAAGAAGGTGGAAGAGGTGCTGTCGGACGCAAATAGACCCAAGTCTTGCAGGCAGCAAAACCGGCGTCTGATCTAATTAACTGAGCTGCTTGGGATTAGATTGGTCGGGGAGAGAGGATTTGAACCTCCGACCCCCTGGTCCCGAAAACGTGGCTCGACACCTTCTCTGATTTGTCTTCAACAACTTACATTTCTGCCAGCCATTCTCATTTCTACTGAAAAATGCCATTTCTGGGCTTATGGGTGACCTAGAGTGGGTGACCCAAGGAGCTAGGCCGCTCACGCCTTCGGCAAGGTTCGGTGATGGCCTATCTGGTTTCACTGTTCCTTCAGCGTCCACACAAGACCAACGCACAGGGTGAGCTTCAGGCACAAGAAGCTACTGACTATACAGAGGTGACTCGGGCACAGGGTTCTGTGTTTATGCTGTTCCAGCCCTTGTGAAACTCTCTTTCGTGCTTGTGACATAGGGTCAGGAATTGGTTCCTGCAGTCACCTTTGCAAGACTTCGTCTTGTCTGAACAGTAAAAATGAGAACCCTGCTTCTTCAATAGTTTCAGAACTTCTCTGTCTGGGTGTCCGTGCTGATTATCGCCAACTGGAATGTAGGCAGTAGTGGCCGAAAACCTCTTGACTAGTTCTTCGTCCAAGCCAGTTTCACTGCCGTGATGAGGCACCTTGAGGAACGGATACTTCGTTTCTTTGCTTGTAACAACCTTGAGTACGGCAGCCCCTGCATCTCCAGTGAACAATGCCTGTGAAGTGCCCTTGTACAAAAGCTCAAACACCACGCTTGAGTCGTTCTCAGGCTCGGTCTTTGGAGCATCGGTCAGTGCATTCTGGTGCTCAAGCCATGCCTCGGCGATTTTTTCCGCCATTTGCTGTTGCACAACCGGCAGCAAATCTGCATCGTCCCATGCCAAAGCGAGTAATTCATCTGTGGGGCTTAGAAATTTCAGCGTAACGCTCTCGCAAGGCCACTGCATACCAGCCTTAACCGAGACGATTTTGGCCACGTTATTGGCTGCTGCGTTAATGCCCTCCACCATGTCGAGTGCTTTCGCTAGTCTGTCGAACTTTGCTATTTTGCGATAGCCCTCAAGCGACTTCCTGAGGGGAGACCATCTGTTCTGCAAAACCGGAGGAATGTTGATTGCGAGAGGGGCGTTCTGCTTAATTCGGCATTTCTGCAGAACCATCGGCAATCCTCCAACATGGTCCTCGTGCAAGTGAGTTCCGATTATGAGGTCGAGACCTGCTGGTGCATAAGTGTTGACGTGCTTTACCACTTCTTCTGCTGAGGACTCTGGCCCAGCATCAACCAACACGTAACGCTCGGTTCCATTCGATAAATCTATGGTGATGAGAAAAGCATCACCCTGACCAACCTTTATCATGTCAATCAAGAAGCCCATCGTTTCTCCTCATGAAATCTGCTATGCGCTCGTTGCTTTTCCTCGCTCCGACTGTCTGGCCACACGCTTCACTATGTAGGCGGTTTGTTTTCTATATGCAAAGAGAAACATCACGAACAACAGCACTACGATGATGAAGGAACCTCGATGGGATAAAAACGTCATCTTGGCTTCAAGCTTCTCGTAGCCCGAAAGCAAAAGGAG
Source organism: Clostridia bacterium (assembly GCA_035561135.1). Taxonomy (NCBI): domain Bacteria; kingdom Bacillati; phylum Bacillota; class Clostridia; species Clostridia bacterium. The sequence goes on along the minus strand of DATMYA010000022.1, from coordinate 43,022 downwards.
CGAAGAAAAGACAGCGCAGAAGGTTCGGTATGAATTATTGGTCTCGGAGAGAGTGTCCAGCGTGGAGTCTTTTTCCTTAGCACTAAGGAACTCTTCGTATTTGGCGAAGCGAACGAACTTGATGCCCTTTAGGAAAGGCTCAAGAATCAACGACCCCAATCGGCTAATCACAAGCCCGATGAAGTAATAAACGAACACGCCCATGGCGATATCCGACTGAATAAAGGAATACCGTGTGAGTTTGGTCGCAAGAACGGCGAACACGATGCCCGGCAGCAGGCAATTGAAAATGTTGTATGACGTCAACTTCTCAAGTAGTTCCTTCATTCGTCCCTCGGAGGCGAAGTGAGAGTTCTACGTCGTTGTTTGGGAGGATACAGCAAGTATGCTCCCCGGGTGCAGACATTCACGACAACTACATTCGAAGTGCAAGAATGCTGTCTTCGCGCATATGGCACTTTACGTATTTGCGTCCAGAGCGACACCAACACTGTTGACTCGGCTTAATCGTGTTGATGTGGTAGCGCGGGTCTCCATAGTGTTCGCGACCAATCCACACTCCAGTGCGGTTGAAGACCTGCCATTTGGCCAACCATATCGGGACGTGGTCCATGAAGTCCACAACATCGTTTTCTCGGTGATCCCAGACACCTTCGGAGGCATAAAAAACACAAAGGGAGCCGTCGGCCCACATGTGGCGTCGCTTCTCCGGCGGGATTGCAGGCGACAAGACCCAGCACGCAGGGTGGCGAGCCGTCCCATCCCAACGAACCTCAAGTTCGAAAGATTGGCTAATGTCGGTGACGCTATCCATCCAGTCGTGTCGGCAGTGCGCGACAGAGCAGTTTGGATGATGGCCGATGTTGCCACCGACGATTCGCACGGTTCTCTCATGGGCGATGTCGTCGAGGATGTGTTCCATGTCCTCCCTTGGGGTAATCGGCTGCACCGAGCCACGCCAGACTGCGCACACCGCCATTCCCGCGGAGTACTCCGAATAAGGAAACTGCGGGTAGTAGCGTTTCATCTGTTCGATACTCTTCTGCAGCCGATTCATATGCCCTCTCCCTTAGCAGTCACCGTGCGACCCACGCGGACGGACATCGCGCCCCGGCGGTGTGTCGGGCGGACGGTTCGGTGGACGGTGCTCGTCATCCTTGCGGTGTTCCTCACTGTTTCCGTGCGAATTGTCGTGTTGCTTGCTATCCTGCTCTGCCATCGTGTTACCCCTGTCGTCTTCGTGAATTGCAACGTGCCCGAAGGTATGTTGCTGGATGGTTTGTACTACGGAGAGTGTTAAGGCGCAATACGGAAATCTCGTACTTGCTGTGGAAAAGCTCGTATGTTCATGAAAACAGGCGCAATATTTTTCTGCACAATGTTCTCTGGATATGGCAGAATCTTACTTCGGCATTACGAAATTTTCGTACTGGACCAGGGAGGCCGTCATGGCGGGGTTCGGAGACCTTCTCCGTCGCCTTCGGGGTAACCGTACTCAGAAGCAGGTCGCGAACGACCTGCAGATGCCTATCACGACACTTTCCACGCTGGAAAACCAAGAAAACCTGCCACGTGGGCCGGTGCTCAAGAAGCTCGCTGACTACTACGGTGTGCCCTTAACTTATTTCTATTCTTCATCGACTTCAGAAATGAAGCCTACCGACGCAGCGAAGGCGTGGCTGCAGCATGTTCGCAGTGCAGCGGTGAAGGACACGATTGCAACTTTCGCACCTCCTGATTTTTCTGAGGAGTTTAAGCGCCGGGTGGCGGACACGATAAAGCAGAAGAAGAATGGCTAAGCTCCACACCGCGAGCAATCCTCACGAGGACATTGGCTCGCAAGAAATTCTGGAAACGCTACTCGTTGAGGCGGGTACTGCGGGATTGTTGCCCACGAACGAGAAGAAGCTACTTTCGTTCTTGGGTCTTCAGCAACTCAGCTTCGATTTCATGAGCGAGGTTCCCTTCGTTAGCAAGGATGCTGCACCCGCTGGTGACCTTCGTGCTGCGTTGCATCTTGATGAAAAGGTCGTTGCGACCCAATCAGGTATGGGAGAGCAACGCACTAGATTCAGCATCTTCCACGAAATCGCGCACTGCGTCCTGCCCGACCACTTCGAAAACCTGTTTATAGACACCGACCAAACTCTGAGTTGGTGGACAAAAGCGCGGATGGAGAGAGAAGCGAATCAGTTCGCTGCCGACCTCCTGTTCCAAGGAAAACTTTTCACTGAGCAGGCTCTCAGCCTTCCAACATCGCTGCGGACCGTACTAGAACTCGCGCCTAGTTTTGGTGCTTCGTATGAGGCAAGTCTGCGCAGATTTACTGAACTGCACGTGGAACCATGCGCGCTCATCGTTTTCCAACGCGTGCCTCACAAAGAGGAAGACGGGTTTATCGAGGATGACGAGTATCGGGTCCAATACACGGTCACGTCGCCAAGCTTCAGGCGATTGTATTTTTCGGCAGTGCAGGTAACGGGCGGAAAATGCAAATCGGAAGATATTTTTGGCGTTCGGAGCGGGTGGCCTCTGAGCAGTGTCGTTGAGCGCGAACTCACGATTGACCGTGACGAGCAACCAGCGTGGCACTTCGCCACTGAAGTCTTTACAAACAGCTATAAAATCTTCCAGTTCCTGAAACACCCGCTTTCACAGCCCCAATAGCGTTTTACCAATACCGATTCAGCTCGCCTTTACAGTCAATTATCGGCGGACTGGCTACCAGCGGGTCAATTCGGTCTGCCTGCTCAAACATCCATTTGAGCCGGTTCGCCTTCTCCGAGCCGTCGGACAGGTCAACACCTTGCTGCTTCCAGTAGGACTGCAACGCCGTTATGAACTCCCGCATGTTTCGTGCCTGCACCCAACGGCTAGTCCATTGCTCAAGCTCTTGTACCTTCTTCTCCTCTTCCGCAATCTGCTTTGAAAGCTCCAGCCGTTCGATTTCTCGTTTCCTTTGTTCGATAGCAGCTAATCGCTGTTGCTCCGCCCTCAGGATGCAGTCACGAGCCGCCCGCATCATGGCGCTCACGATTTCTGGAATCGCCTGTTCGAGTTTTCGTTTCTTTCGGTCATGGAACCGAATTCCTTGCCAGTGCTCTTCATCGACCCGGAATTCGAGTTCGCCTGATGGTTGGTATTCGGTAGCGTTACGAGTCCAATTGGGAGATTCCTGAACAACGTGCCGACTCTTTTCCTTGTACCTCTCCACCACGGAAAACGAGATGCGTTGGGCGAAGATAAGTGCTGTTGTTCCGTGCTTTCCGTGCTCAACGGATATGGGACACTTCTCGGATTCGAGCGTTCGGATGACGGCGTTCATCAATCCGAGTGCTCGCTCCAATTGAGCATTCGATACGTGTACGTCAAGGCACGGCCCGGCCTGCCAATGGCGTTGCAACCGACCTTTGTCGTCAACCGTACCCCGTTTGAGACTCTTTTCAGTACTGACGACCAGCTTGTGCCTTGGCACGTCCGCTGGCCAAGACCACGGCTTTGATTCGAAGTCCTTGATTGCGAGGTATTCTCTATCAGTTGGCTCAGGCTGGGGAGGTGTTGGCTCTTTGGCGTGAGTAGTCATGGCTTCAGTACGCTCGACATACGTCAATGTTGGAAGATTCTTTGCTTTTGGCAGCGGAGGCCGCGTTAATCTCTGACCTGCGGCCTTTCTCGCCCAATACCCACGCCCAGGCAGTGGAATGCGGAGGGTTCGGCAGACCTTCCCAAGCATCACGTCAGAGATGTGGTATTTCGCGGCAACTTTGAGGAGTGGTTGCTCCCACACTTCTGCGTAGAGTTGCTCTCGGTTCCAAGCAGGCATGAATACGCGCGCCCCCGTTTCAACTCTCGCGGGCACGCGGCGATTCCGTACTGAGTTCGCACTCCCGAAATGCACACCCACGTATTTCGCGGAAATCGCCAGTTAACTCAGCGAGGCAGTCCGGGAAGCAGTACGGCATAAATCATCAATTCCATGCCCACGATGCGTTCACAACACGTTGCGGAACATCAATGCGCTAAGCCTACGCCCTGAATATGGATAAGAGCATCCGGAAGTGGGGGTAACGGCTGGTGCGGGACGCTGAGACAACCACTTCCATGCGTGAAGGCCCACGCCGCAAACTCAGAGGTTTTTTCGCCATCATTGACACAGTAGTTCCGATGGTGCGGGACGAGAGGTGCGAACTGTTGCGGCACGTGTATGGGCCGATTGCCGAAATATACAAATCTACTAGCAACCAAAACACGGTCAACAGAAACGTCGTGCTCCTGCTCGCGAGCGGTTCTGTGCGCACGGGCGGAGGTAATCTGACGATACACGCCATTCTCTTTGTAATACACATTATCGAGACGGTCTCGGAATCGCTTTTCCCTGAAATACTGGTCGAAAGTCATGACCTCATTGACCTGCATCAGGTAAATGAGATGCCCGTTGCCGAATTGTTTACCGCCGAAACCTGCGACCCACGAGCCAAGTGGCGCACGACCCCTGATGCTAGTCATACAACAGGCCAACGAGAGGTACTGGCCCGACGCACACGGCGCAAACCCCGTGTCGTCCGTCATCTTGTACCCGTAAAATTTGTGCTGCGCGGGCATGGCCCTTCCCGTCATCAATCCTCTTGGTCCTCCAAGAAGTAGTCGGAGTCCACGGATTTGAGTACAAGCGTTCTCCGGTCACTGACGCCGACGTTGTGCTCGTACATAAGGTGAGCCAACTTTTGCCCATCAATCAGAGCGATTTTCACCCCTACAGTCCTAACGTAATCGCGTGCATTTTCGTTATAAGACGAGGTGGTAATGAATACGCCTTTTCGGGCCTGCTTCCCCTGCAGTGCGCCTACAAACAACTGCACATCTGGTCGGCCAACCGGGTTTTCCCACCGCTTCGCCTGAACATGGACAAGGTCTAGGCCAAGCGGGTCTTCGCTTATAACTCCGTCAATTCCTTCATCACCCGGCTTTCCGGTGACAATCGCCGCTCCGTCTCTGAACTTGCCGTATCCCATCCTGTGAAGAAGGTCGATGACGAGCTTCTCGAAGAAAGCGGGGCTGCATGTTTTTACCTTGTCTAGGAGCTCGGACTCGATACGATGCTGAATGTTGCTGAATGAACTTTCCAGAACCTCTTCCGGAGCTGCATCGAGAGAAACGGAGGTTGGTGCGACAGCGACAGCGACGGAGGTCTGTTCGGTGCGATTTTCTCGACCTGATACCGCTTCAGCGTAATCGGGATACCGCATGAAGAAGGAACGGTCTAAGCGCACAGGATTTGACCGCAGAACCTCCCGCCCACGGTCTGTGATGCGCAAATGCTTCGGCTTCGGAAGTTCTACCAATCCAGCCAACCTAAGCTCCGAACGCGCCCAACCCAGCCGATTCTTGAACTTTGGCATCCCGCTCGGGATTCGCTCAGATAAATCCGCTTCAGTCAATCCGAATTGATTAGCTAGTGTGTCGCCCAATTCCTTTAATGCGTGAGTGCTACCGTCGGCGAGCAACTTCAACATCGGAAGCGTTATATCGAACAAACTAGGAATAGCCATCAGCCCCCCGCGCTAATCAGTTCCGCCCTTGGCGGCCTTGCCCTTTGCTGCGCTCGTCATTTTGTCCGCTTCTGTGACCCAGTCGGGCGAAAGTTGCGAAGCTACTGCGAAGATGTCCACGCCTGCTTCCAATTTCAGCCGATTTCGGAGCTTCTGCAGCTCCGTTTTGTATTTCGCGTATTTCGTGAGCAGTTTGTCAACGGCATCAGGCGTTTTTAGCCTCTCTATGGCATCGGGGTTGTAAAATGGCTTTCCCTCCAGTATTTCCAGCTTTATGCCGGTCAACACCGCGAGACGTTTCAGTTCTTCCTTGCCGTAGAACTTCGATGGCCACTTTCGGAGCTTTTGGCCGTTGTGCTTTTTGCAAAGCAGAGTCGCCGACCCCGTCGTGGCGGGCCACAGATAATAAACGGGAAGCGTATGGTCGATATTCGCGTCGGACACTTTCTCAAGCGTAACGCCGCACTTGAAACACTTTTGCTTGAAGCGCTCGGAAATTGCCTTGCTGTCCAGCTTGCCTATCCCTGCCATTTCAACCAGCAGCCGACGGTTCTGCGCTGCCTCGCGATGCTGGTCGGGCGTTCGCGTCGAGTTCTTTATGGTGTTGTACTGGGTCTTGCAACTTGCACACTCACCTTGATGCTTCGACTTGCGCGACTCGTGCGCGCCGAACGACAACAGCGGCTTCATCGTATTGCAGATAATGCAGTACTTGTATCGTTGCGATTCCTCAACATAGTCGTCATGGAGGACCTCGAAGCTGCCTTTCTTTAAGACCTCCTTTTTCGGCAATTTGACGAGCTTGTAATCGTAGAATTTCACCGACTCGCCGGACTGAAACTCAAAACCGCATTTTGGGCAGGCGAATTCGAAACCGTTTAGGAGTTCGTCCTCCTTCTTGAATATGTATTCCTCGCATTTGCTGTTCAGGCACTGGAATCCTCTGTAGACGACATCTCCCTGGCCTGCTACATGGGCGGCGCGCACCTGCCCCGTCTTTTCAACCGCTGTGTATTTTTTCCTTCGTGCCATTCACTTTATGTACCACCGCAACAGGATTGACGCACTACATTTGTTCGCATTCGATTGATTCAAAAGGAACACACGATTGCGTTAATCCGATGCGCATGTTACGAATGTCAATGCAGACATGCCATTCGCCGACTTAAGACGCTCAGTAGTCCGAAGACTCGATGAGGCAGATAGAGGAGACCGCGGCTGGTTCCTCATCACTCGTGTTCACCTCAGCAGTGCTCGACTGAGTGACGTGGCGAAGTACCTCTACAATCTGGGTTCACAAGGGCCTATACGGCTCGGGGCGCGCAACTATCGTGACTTGGCCGCACTGGTGGGCGTTACAGGAGCTGACCCCGGCGTTACCCTGCGACGACATCATCTTCTTGCAATGGAGATGCCACTTAACTTATTGGTGCGGACGGATGGACGAAGTTGGGATGAAATAAACCTAACTCCACTCGGCGTGGACTTAGCAACTGCCAACGATTCCAATGCGATTATGGAACGGGCACTCGGAGAGATTGTCTTCTGTAGAGGGCCCTACTACACGGCAACTCGACAGCAAGAGTACCAAGACTTCGAAATCCGTCCATACAGAGCTACATTGCAGGTGTTGCAGCGGACACACGGATGGATTGACCGCGACGAATATGATTTATTTCTCTCCCGCATTCGCAACGATGAGGAAATTGCTTGGGCTGTAGATGGCATCTTGGAATTCCGCAACGTTAATGATGCCCAAAGACAGCAATTGCTCCACGAAGTTCAAGTTCGTGTGCCCGGAGAAAAGAGCTATCAGAACTGGCGCGACATGGGCCTTCACACCTTCTCGCTTTTCTCCCTCGGCATTTCCGCCATTCGCGCAGAGCAGATTCTTAGACTGACACGAACCGCTGTCGAACCCGTTACGAGGGTTCCGCGACCTGCTGCTGTTGTCCGGCCAGTCCGCGCACAGCGAGGGATTGCGCTCCGAGTTCCACAGCCTCCAGCTAATGCCGCGTTGAATGCGCCGCCGCTGCCACGCGACCCGAACGGAGGCGCTGAAGGAGAACTTCTCGTCGCGAAGCTCCTAGAGGCAGCAGGATGGCGAGTTGTGTTCTACACGAATCGACGTGGCTTTGGATTCGACCTTTGGGCCAAGAATGGTGAAGCAGTGATGCTCGTTGAGGTCAAAAGTAGCTTGGCACGTCTAGGCTCGATTTCCCTGACGCGGGTGGAACACGCAGCCGCCCAGCAATACGGAAACAACTTTTACTTGGCTGCGGTTGAGAATCTTGCGGGCACTCCCACCGTTCAATTTATTCAAAATCCTGCAGGTCTCACGATTCAAGAACAACATACAACCGAGTACAACATCCGTCGCGACGTTTGGGAACGTGCTGCTAACGCCCTAGAAGGTTAGTCACGAGAGAACAAGATACTGGTGCTTGTTCACAGTGCCCTTGTCGCGCACGCCGTGCGATTCGCAATGCTCAACGTTTTCTGAGAATCGGTCAGCTACTCTAAACCACGGGGCGGCCACCTTCTCTATTTCCTTCATCATGTCGCATTTGCGACTCAGTCCTAAGTGCAGCACCACTACGCCATTCTTCCTGATGCGTTCTCGAGCTTGGCGGAAGATAGGTTCATAGACAGAAAAGGACTGCTTTTGCAGTTCGTCAACAAATGAAAGCGGACGAACATTGAAATCGTCTCGTTCCCATCCCATGAACCATAGACGCATCCAATTCGCGAGGTAAAATCTAGTGCTGTCGAAAAATGGAGGAGAAGTTATCACCGCATCCAAGTCGTTCACGTGCTGCGGCCAACATGCCGTCGCATCGCACTCCAACACCTCCCCTTCAACAAAATTGGATGGGAGTTGTTCATCCAAACTTCGACATACCTTTGCTCGAACATGAGCCACAACCCCCTTATACTTGCGAGGCCCGCTGGGAGCGAACGGCGTTATCGGGTGTGAACGACGGCTCAACGCATAAGGGCGATTCCCATGCAGAACGTGTAGAAGTGAAGCGAGCACTAATGAGCTGCTGGCGTCTTGGTTTTGACGCTGCGCGAAGAACTTTCTAGCCAACACAATCTCGCGGAATGTTCGCTGGTGAAAATATTCCGAGAGAACGCTGTTGAAACGAATCTGCTCCGCTCTGCCAATATCTTCTTTTGTCGGTTCATTGGCTTCTATGTACGTCTCAAGTTCCGCCAGAACTGTGCTCACCGCTTCCCTTGTGGGCTTCCCGAGCTTCGCACGCGAGATTGCCAATGCAGCTGGACTTATATCGAAGGAATACGAAAACCTCCCCTGTAACGCCGCCTCGAACGGAATCGTTCCAACGCCTCCGAAAGGGTCAAGTAAGCGACCATTTTCCGGAACAAATGTTTCGACAAGCTTGCTGGCGAGTGCAGGTTTCATCTTCCCTTGATATGAACAAAGGCTGTGGAGTGGGTGCCCCCAGTTGCGCTTTGATAGCGGCGGTTTCTGGTGCGGGAGCGCCTTCTTGAAACCTAACCAGCGCTTATCCCAATCATTGTGCCGTGTGACGGCGACAGCCGCCCGGCCTGGTGTGTTCCTGAAGACCAGCAGCACTTGTTTCAATGGAGAAGTATCTCGCGACACTCTGGTTCTGAGGTGCACCGATTCCCGAAGCTCCATGCCCAGAGCCTCGGCCAGTGAACAGAGAAGCTCATCCGTTGGAACGTGCACCTTCGCATAAACGGAATCCCCAATATCTATTGCGATGGTGCCGTTTTCGCGAACGTGAGACCTAAGCGATTTCAGTAGCAGGTCCATGTCGTAAAAGTAGTTAGCCACCATCCGGGGGATACGCCCATCGTATGCGTTTGCTTCCAATCGCCGAACAAGCTCAGCCACAGCAGGTGCTGTGCACGCATCTTTCTTGCCGCGAACGTCATTGATGCCAGCGGTGATAGCCGAATCCCGGAACGCTGACAAGTCAGCTTGCGAGCGTAGAGCCCGCAAAAACCACAGCTCAATTTTGGTATTGCGGAAGTAATTCGTGCCATTTAGGTATGGTGGGCTGGTTATAACAGCATCCACCCCCAGTGCAGGCAGATTGGAAAGCCTCTTTGCATCTCCGGTTACGAGAATCGGTTGCGTTGCGAGTTGCTCCGCGGTCTCCACATCGTCTGCGACGGTCTGCAAATTACGTTGGGTGAAGTCGATAAAGTCTTCAATGTCGGTAAGTTCCTTCCCTTTCCGGAAGCGGAGGTCGCCAGCTCGGCAGAGCAGTGAGCTAGGAACAAGAGAAGCGAGAATTGCTATTGATACGAACCGTGCGATTAAGGGCTCTCGACAGCTGATTTCGTCCAGCGCGGTTCGTGCTTGCAGGACGTGCTGATAGGTTCTCTCAGAAAAGAATGCACTCTTGTCGAAGACCGCTTGATAACACGCGTCGAGCTGCTTATCGGAAGCGGAGCCGACTACGAGATTGCGCCACTGACTGCACAGTTCTCTCAACCTATCCGCAACGGCTGCACGTTGTTTCGAGGCCAACGACAAGGCTGCAGTTTTTGCCTGAATAAGGAACTGAAGCAGTGGATTGAGTTCGCAGTAATAAGCTCGTTTTCCGGCTTTCGCCGCCGTGATAGGGGTTGTTCCAACACCCCCGAACGGGTCAAGGATGCTAGTGGAGTCGGGGCTGTGCCGCTCCATTACATGCTGAACGAATTCTGGTGCGTACCCCTCAATGTAGGGATACCACCGATGAAGCGGGGCAGTCTTGCTGCTCTTGAACGTGCTATATACACCGACATCTTCCATCCCGAAGAGGGCTGGCTGGGCCTCCCCCGTTCTTTTCTCTGCCCACGTCTTCAGAATGCGGACGCAGAAGCTGTTCAATGGCAACCCGTCGGATTGCGCAGCTTCCTGCAACGAGAGATAGTCCTGATGACCGAAGATTCCTCGCAATTCATGGCTGCTCAGCCCACGAACCTGCTCGTACAGCTCACACTCCTTCGTGCCGAATGCAATTTTGAATGTATTCCGAGCGCCGTCAGGCGCAGGGAAATCAGCGAAATAAACCGACTTGAAAGTTTGGCTGGCCATGAAATTCGTACCGAAACAACTGCCATACTATGGTAGTTGTTTCGGTTTGTCGAGCATGAACGAAGACTAATTGACGCTCAAATCGGGCGCTGCAACTTGCCGACGTGATTCGGTTCGGAGCTTTTCCGCTCGTGCGATGGTCAACGCTGGGTCTGCTCCTGCCGTAAGGATTGCGATTAACGATTCGGCATAGAACTCCAAACACGACCACACACGATGAATCAATCTTGCAAGCTGGCGGTCAGTCGGCGTTCCATCGAACAAAACCATCTGGGCAATGCAGACGATTTCTCCGTCCGTATCAAGCGAGAAGTGTGCCACAGACAGCCCCCAATTTATGAGGACCACCGTTTCGCAAGCGGCTGCTCGTTTGCTCGTGCTCGCGAACACCGGGAAATGCCCCATCACGGTCAACAGCGATTCATCTGCCGTGATTCGAATGCGCGACGTTACAGGGCCGCATCTGCCCGAGAAATGCAATTGGTCATCTTCCATATCTGCGTTCACTTCAAGCTTGTCTTTTAGCAACTGCTGAATGCGATGAAGCAAAGGGTTCATAGAGGTCCTCCAGCCCATTGGTGCGTCCCCGTTCGGCTAGCCCCTCACTCGGTTGAGGCATGGTTCGGCCACGAACGCATCGAGGGTCAAGGAGGTTGTTATGGCAAAGAACATCTGGGATGTATTCGGGAAGCGAATCGGTTCAACTTCAAAACTGCCTGATGGCAAGAGACACGTCTACGATACAAACGGGCAGCCCCTTGGGAACGTATCCTCGGAAGGGACATTCGGATTGAACGGGAACAAGATTTCCCGTACACCGGACGCGGGGCTGCTTTTTAAGCGTTCAAAGAAATAGCGAGTAGGAGAACGGGCGGCTCGCTATCAGGTTGGCGAACCGCCCGCTCGAACTAAATTTGTGAGTCATTGCGATAAAGAAGGAAGTACGGGTCAACGTTTCCACCGAATGCATCGCGCATAACACCCCGTGCGCTTTCGATAAAGTCACCAGAAAGCGAGCCTGACGGCGAATCAAAATTAATCACAAGGACTTTAAGACGTGCATCGTCGCGCATCTGCGAAGAAGCGTCTTCTGCTTTCGAGCGAACCTTGGACAGAAACCAGTCCTTGTTAATCGGCTCAGGTGATTCCCAACTCCAGCCACGTGTCATCATGGTTGTTCCTTCGCCATCTCGCACGGTTATCCTTGATACCGATTCGACCAAGTCCAATTCCTTTGTGAACGGCGGTTTCAATCCACGGATTGACTCCAGAAATGCCACAATCCGGCGCTCCTGCTCTGCCGTCGGCGGGTTGTCATACGGGTAATCGACGGCCACGTTGAATCCGAACTGCTCAGGCTCTGCCTCGTACCTGCGGCGAAGTTCGTGGTTAAATGCGTCGAGAATCGTGGTATTCGCCCTTATATTCTTGACTTCAATGTAGGCGGCTGATTCCCCACGATAGCCCTCGTAATCACTAGTTGTGCCGTCAGGCAATTGCTTGTGAACCGCACGAAGGCGACTATAACCCGCATCGCGAAGCACTCGTATCGCAGCCATTTCTGCCCAGAAATCGCCGCAGGAACCGTTGAAATCCGAAAATGGCCGTCCTGCGTTTCCCAGAACGTCTGCATTGCATTTCTTTTGCGCGTCCTCGGCTCCGATTTCCGTCACATAAATGTTGCAGTCTTCGTTCAGCAATTCGAGAGGATGAGCTTCTAGCGCCAACCAAGTGAATAATGTGCAGCGAGGCTCAGCGCGTCTGCTACGCCTTTCGAGCACCTTCCCGAAGACAGTACGAATTCCGCTGTACTGCGGAAGTTCCAAGTTCTGCAACGCATCGTGAACATTCATGCTCTCGATTATTGCGCAGTGAAAAGCCTCAACGGAAGTTTTGTGTGGAGACCCTTGTAAAACGAGCGAAATGGGCCGGGTACCCTTGGGCGAGTGGTTAAGGCGGTTCGAGTTCGCCGCATCTGTAAGCACGTCCGACAGTTGCGGAACAACTGTGCGCATCAATGGGTGTCTAAAGGTGCGGGAACGTGGAACCCCAGTCCCTGAGGTGTTCCCGATACCCTTGGGCGGGTGGTAAATCCTTCTTCGATTGTCCCCATCTGCAACGAGAACCGAGGGTTGCGTGAGGAATCGGCCACTCATTGGCCGTATTGAAGTGCGGGAACGTGGAGCCTCAGTCGCCGTGCCCGCTTGGGTATTGCGGCACACATGGCGAGCGGGTGGTCATTTCGAACTAGAATCCGCGCATCCCTAACCTGTCAAAACAGTTGCGGCAATTTGCACGTCATCAACTTCGTCTAGTCCGTGCGGAACATGGGATGATGCGCCATTGGATGCTCACTCGTAGCCCCAACCACGGGCGAACTCGTGCAACTCATTCGAAATCTCTCGAACGTGATAAGCGATTTGTTCAATCAATCGGCCAAGGTGCTTGTTATCGGGTCGTGGGGCTGTCTTCTTGAAACGAATACCGACCACGGCCTCGCAGTACCCGGTCATCTCGAACAGCTTCCCCAGAATTTCTTCGTCTTTCATCGTTAGGTTGCTCATGGGCGAGAGGTGCGTCACTGGCCACCATACCCTCTCAGTTCAGTATTCCTCGGGCAGAAGAAACGTCGTGCAAGAGCGGTCAGCTTCCGTAATCACCCAGATTTTCGTTCCGTCTTTCAGGTGATATGCCGAGAGTAATCTGAACCCTTCCGCTAGTGAACGCTCGTTCTCCAAGCGGTCATGCTCGTCCATGTCGCCCCAATCACCTGCAAGGTGTCGGCGTAACAAGTGGATGGGGCTATCGCCTGTTCGTTGAAATGATTCCAGAGCGCGGGGGGTGGCCACGAGCCTTCCAAAAGGAAACTTCACGACGGCGGGGATACCGTCATCTCGTCTTAGGTTGTTCATGTGCATAAGTGCGTCTCAGAACCCCTTATCTCTCGGGTGTTCCGAAAAACTGGGTTCGAGTTTTGAAAATCCGGTGAGCTTTTCCGGGGGGTGGGTATGGCAAAACTCGTTTTCGATATCGTGTCCCGAAGGGTCGGCAAGCCTTTGTCAAAAGGATTTGTCTTATCGCTGAGAGCGTGGCCCGTTAACACGCACCGAGAGCGACTGTGGATGGAGACGCACCCATCGCTGTATTCCGCTGGGATTGCCAGCACAAGGAGAAGCGATGGGAAAAGCAGCGAAGAAGGAAGCACCCAAACGGGTGCCGTTTGATTGGGCGAAGTTGAAGAAGATGGCTGAAAACGGAGCCAGCATCGCGGAAATGGCTTCCAAGACAGACCGCAACTACGACCCGAATTCGGAAGACCCATGCAAACCGACTCGGGCACGGCTCTGCATCGCAGCCAACAAGGGAGTTCGCATTGATGGCCGCCTCATCTGCTTCAAGCGCAGTTCAAGTTTGCAGGCCAAGAAGGCTACGGAATCGAAGGCCTCACTCAAGAAGGTCACGAAGGCAACGGCCAAGAAATCCAAGCCAAAGACTATCCCGAAACCTTCCGTGGTGCCCAAACCCGAAGCACCGAAGACCCAGCCCGAAGCCTAGTTGCCGAAGCCGATTGATTGCCCCGACCTGCCGTTGCCGGTTGGGGTTTTTCGTTTTGCCCCGATTCTCTCGTGAGGGCTTTGCCGTTTCCGTTCGCACTAACAGATTGGAAATGTGAAAAGGTCTTCTACCGACCATTTGCAACCATCATTCAAGGAGAGAAAATGAGTGTTCCGTTCTTAGTTCCAAAGCCCCATCAGGCTGTTCCGGAAGGCACCAGGCGGCCTTCTGCACTCCCAGTGGATGTTTATATCGACCACCTCGGCATCGGCTCGCGTCGGGGAATGAAGGATGGTTTGGATACAGTGGCCACCTTTCTTCTGGGCCGACCAGCCGATGCCAACGACGTGGACTGGCCTTCGATTCGTTACAACCAAACTGCCGCAGTAAGAAACTGGCTTTTGACCCGATATCGACCTGCCACGTGCAAACGAATTCTTGCTGCCATACGGGGTGTGCTGAAGGAATGTTGGAGGCTCGGGCTTATGAGCCATGATGATTGCCAACGGGCTTCCGACATTGCTTCTATCCGTACCGAGGATGAACCCCGTGGTCGCGCTTTGACGAACGAAGAACTCAAGAAGCTGTTCGATGCTTGCGCCGCCGATACCAGCATCGCAGGGATACGAGATACAGCGTTGCTCTCCGTTTTATACGGCATCGGGCTTCGCCGCTCCGAACTAGTCGGTTTGAACTTCAGAGATTACGACGCCGTGGAAGGAACCCTGAGCATTGATGGCAAGGGTGGAAAACCGCGTATCGGGTTCGTTCTTGAGAACGTGAAGGTCGCGATGAATGCATGGGTAAACGCCCGTGGCGATTGGGAAGGGACGTTGTTCGTGCCGTTCGTTCGGGGGATGAAGCTCAGCTACCGCCGGATGTCAGATGACGGATTGGCACTGATTGTCCGAAAGAGAGGCGAACAGGCTGGTGTGGAGCACTTTTCGTTGCACGACCTTCGACGCACGTTCATCACGGATTTGTTATCAGCGGGTGCCGACTTATCCGTGGTTCAGAAGCTCGCTGGCCATCGCAACATCAGCACAACCCTGATTTACGACAGGCGCGGTGATGAAGCCAAGGTGAAGGCGGCGAAGTTGCTGGCAATACCAAAGTAATCTCTTGTTTGTACCCGAAGACATCTCGACTATCCGGGTATATTGACCGTGTGCAGGCATCGGCAGGTTCGGACTGAACCAATCCAATCCAATTTGCCGATGTAGGAATGTAGGGTGTGTAGGGTTGTCCCTCTGCTCTCAGAAATATAAGACGTTTCATTCTTCAGACTTGAAGCGCAATGGGGATAACCCTACATGACCCTACATCCCTACACGAAGAATGGCTCTGATGAAAAAAAAGCTCTTGATATCGTCGTAAAATCCCGCAGACTAGGAACTAGGACATCCCCAGTCCAGCGAAGTATTCCGATAAAAGGAATTCATCGTGGCTATAAAAGCAATCGCGCTCCGAAGGGAGCGCGGTGCGAACTGAAAGAAGAACGGTAGGTATTCCAAGCCTTAAGTCCACGCTAGCAGTTCCCACCTTAAAGTCAATAACAATTGGCTCCTTCAACAATCTTGAAGAGCACAGCATCAGCGCACGAAAAACGTGCCCCTATGGCTTTGCTCGGAAACGGAGGGCTTATGCCCATTTATGAATCAAATGACTTTTCTGGAAGCTGCAAAGCAATTCATTTCACTCAATATCCCTGTTTTACCTGTCTGCGCCATCGTTGATGGCAAACCGCTGTGCGGGAACCCGAAGTGCCCCGGCAGCAAACATCCACTTAGTGTCCTCGTACCACATGGTGTGAAGAACGCCACAATCGACTTGGCCATCATCGAACAGTGGAATGCCAAGTATCCATACGCCAACATTGGCATCGCCACGGGTAAGAACAGCGGGGTTGTCGTTCTGGATGAAGACCCAAAGAACGGCGGCGATGCAACTCTTGAGAAGCTTATTGCCACGCATGGCCCACTGCCTCACACTCCGACTGCTCGAACGGGCAGTGGCGGCCACCATGTCTACCTCAAGACCCCCATTAATGGCATTAAAGGCGGGAACAATCTCTTTGGTGGCGGTATAGATTTCAAGAGCGACGGCGGATACGTTGTCGCGCCGCCGAGCCTACACATCAGCGGGAAGGAATACGAATGGCTCGTCAAATTGGGCGAAGCCCCACTTGCTGACGTGCCCGATTGGCTGTTGGCTGCACTAGAGAACAAAACCCAAGCACATACCAGCACCGAAGGGGGCACAGGTGCCATTCCCGAAGGTGAACGTAATGCCAAGTTGACCAGCTTAGCTGGGAAGCTTCGCAGGAAAGGTTTCACCCAAGATGAGCTTGAGGCTGCGCTTCGGGCATTCAATCAAAAGAACTGCACCCCGCCACTAACTGACAATGAAGTTGTCGCGATTGCAACGAGCGTGGTGAACTATCCTGTCGCCCAATTCGCTCGCACGGCACCGTGCTCCGATGCCGGGAATGCCGAACTGTTCGCGTACAAATATGGCGCTCAAGTTCGCTTCGACCACAAGAAATCCCAGTGGCTCATCTGGAAGCAATATTGGTGGGAACCGGATACACAAAAGCAAGTGATGCTGTTGGCTAAAGAAGTTGCCCGTGAGCGCCAAGATGCACTCGACGGTCACTCTGGCAAGGAAGCAAGGCGATTCGCCTTCGGTTCCGAAGGCAAGGCTCGTCTGGATGCCATGCTCACGCTCGCTAAATCAGAACCACCCATCTCCGATTCCGGCGAGGGTTGGGATGCCGACCCGTGGTTGATGGGCACGCCCAACGGCGTGCTCGACCTCACGACTGGTACGCTCCGCCCCGGAAAGCCCGAAGACAAGATTACGAAGTCCACCGATGTGGAATTCGACCCGAACGCCCCATGCCAACGCTGGGAGCAGTTCTTGGAAGAAATCTTCGACGGCAACCGTGACTTGATTGACTTCATCCATTGCGCCGTTGGCTACTCGCTATCGGGTAGTACGGCAGAACAGGTGATGTTTATGTGCTACGGCACAGGCGCGAACGGCAAGGGCGTATTCTTCCACACGCTAAAGGATGCGTTGGGAGCTTATGGATTCAAAGCTCCTTCGCTGCTGTTCGACCTCGACAAGCGCTCTTCCATTCCGAACGATGTAGCAGCATTGGATGGCAAAAGGTTCGCCATCATCACTGAGATGGACGAGTCGGCATACCTGAACGAGAGCCGTATCAAGGAACTCGTTCACGGCGACCAGATGACCGCCCGATTCTTGAACAAGGAATTCTTCACGTTCAGCCCGGTTGCGAAGTACTGGATTGCGGTAAATCAGAAGCCACGAACCAAAGACGATTCCTTCGGTTTCTGGCGTAGCATTCTGCTCGTTCCGTTCACGAAGCAGTTCTCTGGCGAAAAGGCCGATAAGGGCTTGCCCGAAAAGCTGCGTGCCGAAGCCGCAGGAATTTTCGCCTGGGCGGTTCGGGGCTGCTTGGAATATCGTAAGCATGGCCTCAATCCCCCGAAGCTGGTTGCTGATGCCACAGCGGAATACAAGCAAGAATCCGATGTTCTGTCCGGGTTTCTTGCCGACGTGTGTATCGTGCAGCCCAATGCATCAATTCCAGCCCATCTGCTCTATATAGCGTATGACAACTGGGCTGATGCTCAGAAACTCTCAATAAAAGAGAAGCTTACGAATAAGGGTTTCGGGATGAAGATGAAGCTCCGCTTTGCGACGAAGCGCAATGCCAAAGGCACCTGCTACGTTGGGATTGGCCTTGTAGCGGAAAACGAAGCCGACGTGGTGCCGACCAAGAGCATGGTAGAAACCAATGCGGCAGACCCGATGCACGACCCAGCGGTACTGCAAGCGTTCTCAACAACGGAACAGAAATCCAGCATGGCAACTGAAATACTTGCTTGCGACTCCACGGCATAGCGATAGGCCCCCTGAGAATCAGGGGGCCTTATTCGTATTCGGCAAGTACGCTCTAAACCGCCGGTGGGAGCGATTCACCCGTGTAAGTTGGCGGCGTTATTTGAGCGAGCGCCAGCTTCCTCCCGATTGCTTCGAACAGAACTGGCGGTGCCTTCTTATCGGCCACGTGCGGTTTTGAAGACAGCGCCACATCTCCTGATGCGCCATTGAGAAACTGCAAAATCACTTCAGCGTTAAGCGCGAAACCGCGCTCAGATAGAACGTTCGCAGAGATGCCGCACTCGAATGTACTGCCCGACTCTGGGTCTTGGGCCGCGACCATCAGCGATGAACCGGACGTGGACATCATTGCGCGGTATTCCACTTTGCGTCCCTTGAGCAACGCTTCACGTAGGGACTTCGAATCAACGATGCACACCTGTTCAGGATAGGATGCCGATTGGACAGTTGGAAGGAACTCGCCAATCGGCAATTTGAACGCGACGATTTTCGGCGGGCAGCTAAAAATGATGTTCTCGCCGGACTGAGCAATCATGACATTATCGGACGGCAGCGAACCGACACCCGCTACGGCAAAGAGGTAGGGATTTGGGATGAACAAATCAACGAGCTTATTTACATGAACATTTTCACAAACAGTCTCAAAACACATGGAGCCGCTGCCCGAATGTCCACGGACTTCACCCCCTTCGAAGCTAAGGTGGACGCCATCTTGCAGGAACTGATAGCCCGAATGCTCGGAAGCGAACCGTGCAGAAGCCGTGATTACCTTCCTAAGCACAGCAGCGTTGCATTGTGCAATGAGAGAAGGTTCCGTGGTCACGAAGTTTAGGTTCACACCTTCGCTAGAACGTAGCGTGCCACCGTCAAACACAAATCCTTTCGCAAGTTTCAAGAGTTGCTGCGGCGTGGTGGAGACAGCGAACTTAGGTTTATCCGATACGTGCCCACGAATCCACTGGATTAAGTTGTCTGCAATCGCCGCCCTGTCGTTCCCCTCAAGCGATTGCAAGAACGTGAACACTACCTGTTCAATATCTTTCAATTTCATCGAAAGAGCGGAACCGCCTTGTCCCACATGGGACGAGGTTCCATCCTCTGCCTTCGATTTGTGCTGCTCGGGCCAAGGAAGCTCTTTATTGGTCTTCTTGCAGTAGTGGCGAATCCAGCGATATGCCGTCGTTTTGGGTTTCTTATGTGTTTTCAACCACGCCTTGAAGCCCTCACCCTTCTTGCCCTTTGCATTCAACTTCTGGCAGAGCGCGTACAGGACGGGAGCGATGGCCTCTTCGCACTTCTTGTGCTCGTCCCACAGTTGCAGGGCTTGAGCCTCCAATACCTGCTCGTCTTCAGTGTCAAGGTTTTCTGGCGACCCAGCGGTGGACGAGTTCGGCAGGAGATAGGGGCCGTCAGAGTTTTTCTGATTGGTGATGTCTTTTGGTAATACGGGTGATTCGTTCATGCGAGCAGCGTAGGATTTTGCAATCGCGTCTGGTAGCTGGAAAGAAACACCTTGAATTCTTCCCACTGGAAACAAATCGCCCTATTTCATTCCATCTGCCCTAGCGGAACGAGACCCCGTATTTTCGGAGCAGTCGTTTCAGTTGCACTACTTCGGAGCGGAGGGGGCAGTTCGCATCATGCTTTTTCTTTTCACAAGCGCAGAAGACTTTTGCCACTTTGGCCCACGTCCATTTGAGTTGCTCGTGGTAGATGAGCGCCTTTATGGCAGGAATACGCTGCTTCGCCACGCGCCCCCGACTGCCTTTGCCTGCCTGCCTCAGAATGCTGTGGCATTCGTGGAGTGTTTTGGCTTCGAGCGCCCGTCTATTTGCTTCCTCGTAGGAGAGCTTACGGCTGCGAGGGTATGCCCAATCGAGAACTTCAGCGAAACTGCGTTGGGCCGGGTCGTTTTCGATGTGCCATTCGATTTCATCAACGAACATTTCCACGGCGTAGTTGCCAGTGGCATCCGCGGCCAGCGGGTTGGTAACAACTCTAGGCATGATGCCCTCATTTTCGCGAATACCACGCCTGAATCGCAACCATTACCTTCACGGCATCGCTGCTTCCGCAGAACTTCGGCCTTCGCTCGGGCCGAAACAATACGGGCGGTGAAGTAATGAGGTTAATCGGATGAAGCATGGAAAGTGTCCACAGGAAAATTTGTACACGATGATGGATTGGGCAAAGGATTCATTTACCCAGGAGGAATGCGAGTACTGGCGTTATAGGACTTTGAATGATTTGAAGTGCCTCCCCCTGCTTTCAATTGATGAAGCTTGCTTCTATTCCAGCGTTGAACGCGGCGAGCTGGTGCAAGCGATTCGGCATTGCAAGGTTGACGCTCGTAAGTTCAAGCGCGGGGATTGGGCAGTAGTTCGCACCTCATTGGAGAAGGCATTCGGCATTGCCGCTGAACTCCAGAACCCGTGCCCCCCGTCCCCGTATGCCGATGAGGATGTAGTGAACGAGTAGGCGTTTTGGGGCTGAAGGTTATCCACTGTTCAGCCCCAAATCAAACCAAAGGAGGAACGATATGCAAACAACAAAAACGAAGCCCCGAAATTCGGCCTAGCCTCGGGCTGGAGAATACGGGCTGATTCGAAACGGGCTTCATGGCGAAAACTAAATTGCTTCTCGAACACAATTGTACGGGTGATGGCTCGTGCGATTTCATCCTCACCCCGCCGGAAATTGCTTATTTGCTGCGGGTGCCTGCAAGCTGGGTTTACCAGCACAAGGCCGACCTACCCCTTTTCCACGTTGGGCGTTACGTGCGCTGCCGCTGCGGTCAATTGCGTTCCTTTGTGCGCAACCGTGGGAGCCACGCGGCATGAGCGCACTTGGGTCAAGCAGCTTGAATTTCCCTGATTTCACTGTTACCGGTCCTCTCCTCGGTTCTAGGGGGCATTGCTTGAGGGAACGGTATCAGAACGTAAAGGTTAAGGAATTTGGGGACAAGTGGCGCATCGACTTTTGGGATTACACGACCAATCCCCGTACCAAGCGCGGGAAGAAGTGGTCAAAGAAATACGTGCCCACCAAGCGGGAGGCACAAAAGCGTGCCGATGAATTCATGGAACAGGTGAACGAGCGCAACAATTCACCGCACCTTTGTTCTACCGATGGGGACACGTTCTCATCGCTCGTGAAGTTGTACAGGGACAAGGTATCCCGCCACCTCAAGAACTCGACCCGGATGAACTACGAGTTCTTTCTGGAAACGTACCTCATACCCGCTTTCGGCAGCACACGGCTAACGAAGATTCGCCGTATTGCCGTTCAAGATTTCGTCAACGCTCAAAAGAAGTTAGCGCCGAAGACGGTTAAGAACCTCCACGCTTGCTTCCGCGCCATTCTCAACGAAGGCAAACGGTGGGGACTGCTCAAGGACAATCCCGCTGTCGGTGTTCGTTTGCCGCGTGTGCTGCGTAGGCAGCGCGTGCTGCTTACCCCTCTTGAAATTCGCAATCTTATCGAAGCGCTTCCTTGGCCAACGAACGCATTGGCCATCCTGATGGTGCATTGCTCACTTCGGTTCGGAGAGGTGGATGCACTCCGTTGGAAACGAGTGCTGGCCGACAGAATTCAAATCCGTGAACGGTTCTATGAAGGTGAATTTGACGATACAAAAACGGAAGCGGGTGACCGTGATGTGCCGCTCGATTCTGTTATTAAAGAAACGTTTCAGAAGGCATTTCAGTTATCGCGGCATCGCAAGCCCGACGACTTGGTGTTCACAGCCTCGAACGGCTCGCCAATCAATCGTCGGAACCTCCTTCGTCGGCATTTGAAGCCGACCCTGACGAAACTCGGATTGCCATGCACGTTCCATGACCTCAGGCATCTGCACAGCAGCCTCTCAATGAGAACAGGGGCCAGCCCAGAAGTTACACGGGACAACATGGGGCACAGCACGGTGGATGTCACGCAGAACATCTACACAGGGACGTGGTGGGAACAGAGGGCAGCGGCAGTGAAAGAAATCGGGAAATTGATTTGGGGTAGCGCCGATAAACCAGCCGCAAAGGATTGAGCGGCTTGAAAGTAAGCTGTTGCGCCCTGTTTTTGAGTAGCGTATCGTTCTGCTGATTTTGCAGATTTACCCAAACAGGATTTCTAATCTGACGGGCATCGCTTGGAGGACAGGATTTTGCAACGTTCAATTCGTTTCATAGCATTCCTGTTATTGGGTTCGATAACACTTGCTGCACAGACCAAAGCGCCTGCCGTTAAGAGTCCCTCTCTATCTCGCTCCATACCGGCTGGCACGCCGTCGTCAGATAAACGTTGGGAGTATCTGGTTGTCTCTTTCGACAAGACGGTTTTCACCGACCCAACTGATAGCCCAGAGATAAAAGCTGGCGGGCTGTCGAAATTGGTGCAATATTCGAGAGCTGGGGTGACTTCTGCTAGCGAAGCACTATCTACCGAAAACCAAATGGACCTTTTAGGTAAGTTTGGTTGGGAACTCGTCGATATACTCGGAGCGATTGGAGGCGACCAGCAGATGGTGTTTCGTCGAGCCTCCGACCCCGAGCGGTCTGCCCATGAAGCGGCACTGATTAAGGAAGAGGGAGAACGACTAATTGCTCTGCAAAAGGAGGCAGCTGCGCAACTGGCACGCTCGGAAGATAATAAGACCGAGCTGGTTGACGTGGATGCTGTAGAGAAAGCTGCCGCGACACAAGAGGTGCGCCGGAAGGAAGAGGCTCGCCTCACGCAAGCAGTGAATTCCCTAACGAATTATCCAGTTGCACGTATTAGTGTCACGTCAATAGCCGCAACTCCTACCGACTCCAGTGTGCGTGCTGAAGTCGTAATTGATGGCACGGCTGTACTGGTTACTGGCAACAAATACCGCTCGTCCGAGGCCAACCGACTTGCAAAAAGAATTGCTGAAACCATTTATCACGCAGCCGGTCTCTCCCGGGATTGGTATTCGAATAGTTCGCTATCGAGTTCGTCATACTATCTGGGCGAAGTAAAACTGGCTGTGCTTATAAGCGTTTCTTTCGACGGTACAACTAAGACTATTGCAACAGAGCTCATCGGTGGTAAATGGCAAGAACGTGCAGAAAAGAGACCGTAGTCAATTTATGCTTTTGCCCATCTCAGAGGCGTGAGCGTCTTGGTCTCGAATGCTAAGTGCATTTTTGTCGCAAGCTGTAAACGCTATCGGGTGACCCAATTGATGTACGCTGAATTCTTGGGTGACCAAGCGATGCCTCGCTAGTTGCCGCATATTTCTCCCGCCCATGCCCCGCTCAAGAAAATCAATTTTCTCACTTGTTGCAATTGGCATCGCGGAGCAGTAGCCTTCGGCTCTCAGTCAAAAGCACACAAATCAGGTGGCCCGTGGAACTTGGCAAAGTAATTTTGGTCGGTGCTCCAATATGCGCCGCATCAACCACCGCTCTTCTGTCGTTACTGAAATGGTTTGATGAGCGTTCTCTCTCAAATCGGCAGCGCTCCGAAATTGCGAGAGCCGCGGAGCTGGCTCGGTTTATTAACATGGAGGCGCGAATCGGGATAGCAACTGAGAACAGAGAACTGGCCCAAAGTATCACGAAAAAAGCGAAGAGAGAGCTTACTCGCACTCTAGAGAAGTTGGCATTAGTCTCGCCGGAATTCGAGATACTGCGTTGCTATCCGTACTGTATGGCATCGGCCTTCGTCGCTCGGAACTGGTCGCGTTGGATTTCAATGATTATGACGCTGCGGAAGGAACGCTCAGTGTGGATGGCAAAGGTGGAAAACAGAGGCAAGGGTTCGTACTCCAGAGCGTTAAGCTCGCCCTTGATGCGTGGGTGGACGCCCGTGGCGATTGGGATGGGCCGCTGTTCCTTCCGTTTGTTCGGGGTGGGAAGCCCAGCCATCGTCGGATGACCGTGGACGGCTTGGCACTCATCTTTCGTAGACGGGGCGAACAGGCGGGCGTGGAGCACTTTTCTCTACATGACCTCCGCCGAACGTTCATCACGGATTTGCTTACGGCGGGTGCCGACCTGTCCGTGGTTCAAAAGCTAGCTGGCCATCGCAATATCAGTACAACGCTAATTTATGACCGACGCGGCGATGAAGCCAAGGTGAAGGCGGCGAAATTGCTCTGTATTCCCTAGCTTGCATTGCAGCGGGAGCAAACGGTGCCCAGCCCGACGGATTGGACGGAGTGTGGGTCCGGCGTCATGAACCGCCCCGTGTTTGAGCCGTAGTATCGCGCACCGAAGTAATCCAGGCCGGTTTCGGAATCGCGTTCTTTGCCGGTAGAATTACAACCCGCAAAGACTACGCTGATGAACATGCTGCAGAGCTCGTCATACTGATGCGCCAGTGCATCGTAGCCATGGAACCCCAGGTTAGCTTCGCGAACCTGGGGCACCGGGCCGCATCAAGCCCGTCATCGCCACGCTCAAGAGTCGAGCCGCCGCGAACGGATCGGGGAAAAACCCACCACCACCTGCCCCGCAGAACAAGGCCGCCGCAGCCACCGCCGGGCGCTAGGTGGGAGGGACGGCGCGGATGTTTTGTTTGGGGACGTTTTACAACTACCCCGCCGCAACGCCATCATCAAGCGCATCGAAGCCATGAACATCGCCTTCGCTCGCGCCCTCTAACCCGCACTTCTAACCACAACGGCCGCCCTCCGGGGCGGCCGTTGCTTCGACGGGCAGCTAAAGAAAGAACCCTCCCAAGAGGCGACTCCGGGAGGGTTTTGTTCTGCACATCAGTGCGACGCCACGCTTAGGTCGGTCTGTTCAAACACCATCTTTTCGGCTTCCACCTCTGGGCGATAAACCTGCTTCGTCCAGCACAGCATTCATGTCGCCGATGATGGACGGCTCCTCGGACGGCGGTACATGGAAGACGAGAACTCCGCCGAACATTCTCTCCCAATTGCCTCCGCTACTAACAACTCTGTCCAGCAAGACCGCGAGACGTTTAGATTCGAACAGGTCCTCCGGCACAACATAACTCATAGTTCTCAGCTCAGAGGGAGTAACGATCCGCAAGCATCGCAACATTCCTTCCGCAATGGTCTCAGTCTCGATTATGTCGTGGTAGTTTACTTCCCCGAGAGCCGAACTCTCTTCTAGCTTGTAGAGATTTGGACCAACGGGCGTCACGAGTAGTTCTTCAGAGTCGCCTTCAGAAAAGGTGACCTGCGCGACCCGAGATTGCTCACCGGAAACCATAATTGAATCCTGCTCCTCTGTGATGACGGTGCTATTTGAGGTTTATCGTTTTGTTGATGAGCCGTGGAGCATTCGCACCAGTAATTCTCAAACCTGTAACCTGCAGTTGAAAAACCAGCCTGGGCAAAGTCACTCTTCAACCCGTCGAAAACAGTCTTCAAAGCGCCTGGGCCGGGATTAGTCAGCACCTCCACTCCTCCGGGCGAAACGACAGACAGGTTCTTCAGTTTTATAGTGTCCCCAACGATTTCAATAGTTCCCTTAATCACAAGGGGACCTTGAGGCGTCTGAATCACTCTCTCAATCACTTGGCCTGTAACGTAGCGACCAACATTCAAGGTCGTAATTGCTGGGGCTGCAAGAGCCGATCTTGCGAGACCGTAACCACCTACCGCATACGGCCCGGCATTCGCGATAACGTCCAACAAGGAATGCGGCCTAGTGAGGTCGCTTATGGCGTAAGAAAGCTCAAAAATTCGGCCCTCTTGTGTGCCGTCATTTGCCGTTACAGTTGCGCTGGCTCTGTGTTGTTTCTGATATTCCGCATCCGCAGCAGCTACTTGTGCGCACGTTTCTCCACCTCGGTCATCGTCCTTTCCGTTTACACAAGCATTGCCGGTCGGGTTCGTGTTGCTCAGAGGGTTGTTGCGAACGTATGTGTACAGATTCCAGCTCTGTGGATCGCTCTGGTCTTGATCTATGAACGGTTCGTCAGGAGAGCTAAACCGTCCCATATTGCTGGCGTAGTATCGTGCCCCGAAGTAGTCGAGTCCGGTTTCTGTATCGCGTTCTTTGCCGGTGAACTTGCGCACCTTCGAAACGCAGTTCTCCGAGACATGCAGAATGGGGAGGTCGTACACGCATGCTTCCCGCATCGTAGTTGCGTGTCGAAATTGTCCGGCATCGTACATGCACGCAAATTCTCCGCACCGCCGTCATACCCATAGCGGGTTACTCAACAGTGACATCCCCGATGGCGGCACCCCACCCCCCACGCCACCAACTTGTGTCGAACGGAGCCCCACTCTCTGCTCGGCTCTGCGGCAAACGCAGGAGGTTGCAGCCTACCGTCGTCCCCTTTCTTAGGTTTCGAAGTGCAGTATCATCATGCCTGGCGGTCGCTACCAAGAATTTGTATTCGTCACCGGACACTGTAAACGGCTTTTCGAGTTCAAGAAGTAATGCAGGCCTGCTGTTCTGGTCCTGGCCTGTTTTGATGACGAATGCGTTGCGTGACTCAGACCCCGCAGAAGAAACCAAGTCCCACGGGTCGGTTAGTACGAGTTTCACTATGTGCCTCGGTGTTTTGTGGTGGCTGCTCATCATTTCATTTCATCCACTCTTTTAATTTTCACTGGAATTTTCCCCTTTGCGGTGCGCTCCATCCCGCCACCTGGCATGTTGTTAGCAGGCTTCACTCTTGATGGTGCGCCGAACTTTCCCTTTTGCACCTCCATAGTGGCTCGCACTTGAGGCTTCTGCGGCAAAGCAAGTCGTTGTTGTGCCCGATTCGCGTCTTTACTAATCGAGTCACTAACGTAATTTGTCCCTCCACGTCCGCCACGAATCAAGCCAGTGTCTCGCGTCGCTTGCAGCTCGCCTTCCGACATAGCTCTCTGCACAGTCTCGGTGCTTCCAGCACCTTTCAACTCAGAGGCGGCTTTTCCGGAAATGACTATTCCGGCTATTTGTCCAATTGCGCGTGGGTCACCCGCAGCAGCGGACTCGACCATATTTACCGACTGCGATACGAACTCACTGCCCGCTGCGGCTAGGTTTCCACCCACATTGCCGCTGAAGTATGTGTCCCGAACGTTATCAGCAGCCTGTCCGCTGGCCAACTGGCTAACTGCACCGACAGCGGCACCACCGGTTGTGTCCCAGACTCCTGCGAGTTCCTGCTTGAAGAAACTCCATTCCGCCTCGCAACAGTGGCCATCTGCGTCGGCGTGGCTCAGTGGATTGTTGCGAACATACCCGTAGAGGTTCAGGGTCTGTGGGTCACCGAAGTCGGCGTACGGTACAGGCTCAGGAGCACCCGCCCAGTCCGGCGACATCCACCGTCCCATGTTGGAGCCGTAGTATCTGGCCCCGAAGTAGTCGAGGCCGGTTTCGGAGTCGCGTTCTTTGCCGGTGAACAGGTACTTTTCAGAGCAGGTCGCAGTGTAAGTTTGCTGCTGCTCGCCGTAGGGGTAGAAGTCTTCATCAAGGCAGATTGTGCCGTCCGCCTGTGCGACTTTCCGTGTCGTTCCAAGATGATCGGTCAGGTAAAAGTAAGTATTGCCGTTTTCAACCTTAGCTACACGTTTCCCCGCAAAATACAGGTACGTGTCTTTGACCGTCACTCCATCGAGACTGGTTTCAAACAGCGGGTCGGAGCCTATGCCGGTCCAGTAGAGCGTGCCATTCGACTTCTTCACGCGCTTTCCGTCGCCATCGTAGGTGAACGCCAGCGAGCCTGCCGATGCCAACTGGCTCTCCGCGTCGTAGCTGTACTGGCCGTCCGTCATGTTCCCGGCATTGTCGTACGTGTGCGCACCGAAACGATTCTTGACGTTGGGGGTTTCTGACAAGGGCCAGTAGTTCGTCTTCCCAAAGTACGGAGTCTTCTGGTAAAGATTGCCCCAGGCGTCGACCGAATAATTGTTCCCCGCAGAAGATCCTGCTGTCCAGTAACTTACCAAGCGGTTGAATCCGTCATACGCGTAGTTCTGCGTCCGGTTGGAGTCGAGATCGTTGCGGACCTGATAAATGTTCCCGTTGTTGCTCCCATCATGGTGATCGTACGACAAGCTCATGACGGTGGCCGGAGGGGAAATGCGAGTGGAGGAGATAACCGCCGGCTGGAGTCGCGAGTTGAACGCTTTCTGGACCAGCAAGTTCGTCCCGAGTTTGAGGTTCGTTATCTCTCCATGCGGGGCGTAGTCGGAATTGCTCTGCACGCGTGCTATATCGACACCATTCCGTTGCAGCAGATTCGGTCTTCCAGCCAGATCGTATCCGAGAGTCAACACATTTGCTGGAGCGGTTCCGTAATCGATCGCGCTCACCGAGCCGTCTGGATTATAGGAATAGGTTATCTGCCTCGTCACGCCGTTGATAGTGCGCTTCTCGATCTTCACGCGTCCCGCTGCATCGTGCGACCAGGCTGTCGTTCCGGATGCGTCCCGCATAAAAGTACGGGTGAAAACCGGATGCGGATCCGGCAGGCTGGAGTCAGCCACATCGTATCGGTACTCGATATCCCAGGTAGACGGTGAGGTGCAATCCACGGAGTTGCTGTATTTCTTTCCTAACGGGCGATGCAGTTCGTCGTAGCAGTACGAGACGGTTACATTGCGCGCGTCAGTCTTTGATTTCAGCGTCCCGTCGGAATAATACTCATATGTGATCGTGCCCGACGCGCTATTCGATGGACCATACTCGGGACTGGTAGCCGACAGAAGCTGCGAGAGCGAGTCATAAACGAACGTGCGGATGCGTGCTTGCGCTTGGTTGTTCCCACGCTGTTCGACTCGCTTCAGATTGTTGAGAGCGTCATATTCATAAAGCGTGACAAAGGTGTTCTCAGAACCCGAACCATCGGTTCCACCAGTAAATGCAGTGGTGCTGGCAGTAAAGGATGGTGGTGAAAACAGATTGTCGTAGTTAGAAAACGACGAAGCGGAAATCGAGTAATTCGTGCTCGCTCCGCTGGCCTTCGAGGTGAACGTTATGGTCCAACCGCTTGCCACCGCCGTTACCGGGGAGCTCGGGGCGCTGTTAAACGCGGCTACAAGCCCGTTTACAATGCCCGTGTTATACCGGCTGTATGCGAACGACCTGCTGAACCCATTCACAGTTACTGACACCATGCCTGAGTCGTAAATGCATGGTCCATCATCGCAGTTGAATAGCTCTTCCCCTGAAATCGTAACTGTGCCATGTCCAGGAGTGCCTGGAACAACGACGGTTCCAATTTCATCGACTTGACTCAATCTTCCGGCCGCGTCGGAATACAGCGTCCGGCGCTTGCCAGCTTCGTCCACGATCTCTTGTCGATTGCCGTCGTAACTGGTCGAAGACACACTTCCGTCGGTGAAATCGATGCGGATCAAATGGTTTTCCCCGTCGTAGGAGTTCGTAGTAACCGGACTTGAAGTCGTCCCACGATAGGGATTGGTTACCGTTTTCGTGCGGTTCAAGCCATCGAGCGTCGTGACTGTCCTGATCGCCTCCGAGCAGCCGGCTGTGCCATCTTCGCAAAGCTCGGTCTGATAGGAGCGCCCTAAGGGGTCATAGAACTCGCGTGTGTATTTCAAGCTCCCGGAATCCGTGCGTCGGACCGCTGTCGTGACGATCCGGTTCGTGTCATCGTAGTCGGTCTCGACGTGTCCATTTGCTGGTAGGTTGGCGCTTTTGAGCCGCCCGAACAGATCGTACTCGAAGGACTGTTCATCGTTCTGGTTCGGCCCCCAAGTGCGCTTGAGAGCGCCCGTACAGCCGTTGTATTCGAAATACGAAGTGAAGTTCTTTGCTGTTGCGCTCGTTTTAAAAGCATAACCACCGGCGCTTCCGCAATAAAGACCATCGCCGTAGGTGTAAGTAGTCGTGTGGTTCAGCGGGTCTTTGACGGTGAGAATATTGCCCGGCCGGTCGTAGGTCGTGAACGTCGGCACGTTGCTGTTGGTCGTGTTCAGCCAGCGCCGAACTTCATTCAGATTGCCTAGCGGAACGACGGTTGCGTCGAACGTTCTGGCGTCACTGGGGACATTCTGCGATGGTTGAACTGAGTCATGAACGTAAAAGGTCTCGGCGACCTTGTTTCCGGCCCCGTCGCTGATCCGCTCAGAAGCTTTCAGCCCCAGTAGGTGTGCGTTGAGGTAGTTTGTTTCCTTGTGCCACGTACGCACAGTTTGTCTGAACGGTGTGGTGCTGTTGAAAAGGTATTCAGTCGTGCTGAGCGGATTGTCGATATAGCAGTTGCGATCAACAGCAGCCGGCATCGGGTTCAGCGGGTCGTACGGAATGAACCTGCTGGTGATGTCGTCGAAAGTCGTTGTGGTCTTGCTAACGAAATCTCCCGATGTACCGCGAAGAGTTGTTGTAATAGTTTCCGGGAACGACCACCTTTCCGGGCATCCGGCTAATTTGGTCGTGTAAGTCGTTTCTGTTTTTGTGTATGGTCCGGTGCCTCCACTATGATACGTCGTCCGGCTGAGCTCGCGTGGGGAATACGACTCCCGCTGCTCTCCAGGAGCCGTGCCAGGATCAAACGTGTACACCGAATCAAAACTGGTATTCGCGTCTACATGGAATCGAACGGTCATGCCGGAGTTGCTAGGCCAAACCTGCCCAATCGAAGGACTGTACCCAGTCAGTGAGCAATCGCTTTCTACCGTGCAGCGATTTCTTGCGACGACTTCCCTAAAACTCGCGACTGTTGTGTGATTATTTAGGCGTTCAGCATGGGTGCCCCAAAGGTGCGTGTACTCCTGGAACCCGTAAGTAGTGAATCCGACCGTAGGGTAGGTTATCCGCGTGAGCTCAACAAAGTTTGGCACTGCTGGGTTTGTATTTCCGTCGTCGTATTGGAAACTGAAGGTCTGCGCTTTGTCGCCAGTCGCGTCGCCTGTAAGTGTTACTGAGGCCAGCAAACGTGAAGTTGGAGCACCGTTGTACTGAGTTACGTACGCCTCGTTCTCGCACTTGGGATAGCCGTCAACCGGATTGTACCCGCACCAAGGTACCTCTTCCGGGAAGTTGAATTTCGGCGTGACCGGCAGTGCCGTGTACGAGAACTGCACTAGGCGACGGTGTGCCGCGGAATCTGAATAGCTGATGGATGTCAGCTCTGTCGCGTTGCCCACTTGAGTGTAGTTGAATGTTGCCTCTCGTCCGACAGAATCGATTATCGAAGAGACACGGTTCGGGCTCTGTGGGTCCGTGTTAATCGTGATTTGGTTCCCGTTCCGATCAACGATTCGATTTGCGAGAGAGTAGTAGCTTGGAAAATGTACCGTTGTCCCGTCTTTCAGGAATAACTTAATGTCGCTAGGGTTCGTGCCGTCGAGCCGTGCAGAAATCATCTCGTCAGCGTCTACGACTGTGACCAACTGTGAGTAGCCCTCGATTGAGTTTGGACAGCCTACTCGGTTGTTGAAGGCGTATTTAGCCCCATTTCCCAAGGTTATGATGGTTGATCCAAAGCAGAACTCATTGGAGTCACCGCTGACTGTACTGTGGGCCACGATAAAAGGCACCGTCAGGCGCCAGCCTAGGGCAACTTGCGGCCATACGTCCTCGTACTTCCAGGTGTAGTTCGAATAGAAGCCGGTTTCGTCATAGTATTCGTCAATCTTCCACATCTTGCTGTCATACTCGATGCCGACGTTCAGGTCCATTCCGGCGCGCCCTGGGAGCGAGACGAGAGGAACTTGCAAATTTAGGTTACCGCTGTTGTAGCTTATGTTCTCCCCGATTCCGCCATAGGCTTGGTACGGCTTTACTCCACTATCGTTGGCTGCGTTGACATAGCTTGGTGTCGATGAGCTTTGCCCGAATGCGACCCCGGTCAGGAGAGCGGCAGCAATAACTGTAGCGAAGCAGTTCCTATGCCTGCGCATTAACGGCCTCCCGCGGAGCGACTCGGAACATGGAAATCAAGATCGCTTAAACCGTTATCAAACTGCACTGATTCAAAAACGACAGCGTAACGAAACTCACCTGCGTCCCATGCCTCCTGCCGGAACGGGACCATTAGGCCGCGGACCTTGCGGTAGTCCGCATAACGTCGAATGAAGTGCCCCGGTGCTCGCATGTTTTGCATTGCCAGCCTTATGTAATCTATTTGCAGGGGCAAGCTGGTCTGCTGAGAGACCCAGACGATTACAGGGGAGGATAGGCGGATTGTGTCTGAGAGTAGGTCGGTTCCAGAGGGAACACGCCGAATCTCAATCTTCACGGCGGGCTCGTTTGACAGGGTCTCGAAGCCCAAATGATTGATTTCCAACTCGCTGTCATCCGCGTCTGCGAACCCGAGTAGGAAAGGGAATTCAATCGGTTTCGTCGTCAGAGCGACATGGGGAGGGAGTCGAAAGACCCTTCCATCAGCATCGACATCGGCCGCCGCAGACCCATTGAAGACCGCTGTTCTATCCGACAAGGATCCCACTCGTATCTTCTTCTGAGACCTTCCCCGCACGTCAAATCTAATTGGCACGGAGACCGTTTCAGTTCCTTTGGTTCTCTGTAAAGTCCCAAGCGCGATCAAATCCCCAGGGAGATTCGCACGATGCCATCCCAACTGTGCTTGCATTTGGTTCAGAATCGCAACCGCACGCGGGTCCTTCTGGGGCGATTGCCCACAAATTGCAGATGTCAAGAGAAGAGGAAGGCAGGCGAGAAACAGTCGATGTGTCATAGACAGCTCCTGGCGAGGCGCGGTAACGATGAGGAAATCGAATCGACTGCCCTGCCGCGCCGAAATTCCGGCACAAGTCTATGCGCAAAGTACGGAGCAACGACACCGGAAAATGTAACTCTGTTCCCATTTTGGAACAGAGATTGCTTTCAGAAGGTGCCGACCTGTCCGTGGTTCAGAAGCTAGCTGGCCATCGCAATATCGTGAGCCGTACCAACCGAATGGCCTCTCAGCCCAGATAAAAATCTGGGGCTGAAAATCACCACTCAACCAGTTGACCAATGTTGCCGCCTTCGTCGTTTCCCATCAGCGATTGGTCGTCACTTCGCCTAATGAAGTCCACCACCGTGATTTGGATAATCCCGCGGGTAGCGGTCTCGCGGTTCAGGAAGTAATGTGCCCATTCAATCCTGAAATAATCGTGGTCGAACATCGCTTTGGCATCCGACATGAGCTTGGACACCATTTGTTGGGCCTTTGTGCTCACCTCTATCTTCGCCATGCCGAGAATTTCAATCGCATCTCCCTTATCCATCTCCCACAACTTCTGCACGACAGGCTCAAAAGATTCGATACCCTTCTGCTTGCAGCGCTTGAGGATTACGTTGGCCCATTGTCGATTGGAGACCTCATCGGGTGTGGGTTCTTCCTTTTGCATGTAATCGGCGCAAAGCAGCCTGTCAATCAACCGACCCTTCTTGGGTGCTGTGTTGAACAACCACCCTAACGAGGCACGGAAGCTGCCGATAGCTTCAATCTCACCCAAGCACACCGAATTGTTCAGACGTTCCAAAGCGCACTTGTACATCTCAAGCCATTCATCTTCACATCCATCAAGCCACTGGGCGATGCGTTCTGCCAGCATCTTGTTCCTGAACGGCATTTCGCCGTTGCGTTCCTTCTTTGTGAGGAACACTGGTTCTAACCCCAACGTCTTTGCCCGGGCGTTCCAGCCATCCACGATGCCCACAATCTTCTTGCGCAGCACATTCCGTTCGGCTGCCTCTCCGCTAAGGCCAAGTTCGGGGCTGTAATCCCGCTTATCGAAGGGCACAACGTCGGGCTTAATGGCCGTTTTGACGAGTTCGGGGTGTCCTACTTCCACCACGGATACGGGAAGCGCCCCGGTTGCTTCTGTGCTCGACGGCGGGGTGGTCTGTTCGATGATGAGGTTGCCATCGTCATCGAACTTTGGCTTCAATTCGGGGTACACCTTGTAAAACGCATCCGGCACTATTTGTTCCAGTTGGTTCAATCGCTCGTCTTCCACGTTCATTGATTCTGTGATGTAGTTCAATGCGTTGGTAGCGAACGCTGCCAGCCTCGCGTA
Organism: Clostridia bacterium; assembly: GCA_035561135.1. Lineage (NCBI taxonomy): Bacteria > Bacillati > Bacillota > Clostridia > Clostridia bacterium. The sequence continues at coordinate 8,974 of DATMYA010000022.1, read as the reverse complement.
TTGCTCGCCAGCTTCGGTTCCTTGCAATCCCTTGGGAACGGTAAGAATGCCCTTCTGTAATTCCCAGTATTCGTAAATCAACTCGTCGCCATCAACCAGCAGTTGAGACCAGCGGGATTTATCTTCATACTTCTTCGGAACGAAGGGAACGTATTGGGAACCAGCGACGGCTTGGGAACCAACCGAAGCGTCAACCGACAACACCTGATGTTCATATGTATGAATACGCTTCAATTCGGCCAGCGTATCCGCTTCTGAAAGTCCGAAACCCATCAGCAGATTCACAACCGTCTGGTCGGGCTTCCTCACACGGAAGACCTGCTCCTTCCCATTCACAACTGGAAAAAATGGAGAGCGCTCGATTGCTTTCAAGTTCAGCAATCCGCGCTTGCTTTCGTAAACTTTACGCTTCGAGATGTCCAGCACCTCCACTAGTACACGGTCAGGCAGAACGACTTGGCGATAGGCATTCGCACTGATTACGTAGCAGAAGAAGACCTCCGCCATCGCTTTATCTACTTTGCGGAGCACATTGTGGGTCGGCAGATGTTTTTCTATGTTGACTGACTTCATACAGAAATTTACCCGGATGTTCTTTGATGGAGTTGGGTTTATGCGGTTTTCTTTTGAACGGGCTGTTCACCCGTTGCTTGTGCTTTGGGCACCACTTGAAAGAACGGCTGCTGGTTATCTTTTAACTTCTCGATGTGCTTTGAAACGGCGCTTACACGTGAGCGCACTTCCTTTGTTTCACGGTTCAACGCTTTGAGCGTGGTCTTGAGCGCAATCAAGTACGCTTGTGCCTTGGCCAATTCGGCGGAGTTATCCTGAGGCGTCCAATGGTATTCGGGGCTGCCGAAAACAGCGACATCTTGCGTGTTCGGGTCGAACGCCTTTTCTGGCATTTCAAGCAGTTCTCTTGCGCTCTTCAATACCCCAACGAACGTGCCGCCCAATAGTGCAATCTGCTCTGGTTCACTCATCTGACATACTTGCCAAATTGGACTGCTAGCGCCCGAAGCGGCGGGTGCTGTATCGGCTCCGGCTTGTGAACCTTGTCCCACATGGGACGAAGTTGGTTTCGTTGCTGTATGGGCATAGGGGAGCTCAAGCCCGTTCTGCTCCGCGTATTCCCTAATCCAACGATAGGCTGTTGTGGGTTTCTTCTCGTTTGCTATCAACCACGCCCTGAAGCCTTTGCCCTTCTTCCCTTGAGCGTTCATTTTTTTGCAAAGCTCGTACAAGAGGGGCGCGAGCTTATCAACGCACCTTTCTTCCTCGCTCCAAGGAAACAAGGCCCGAGCCTTCAGCGATTCTTCATCCGGGTCGCTCCCCGGCGTGGATTCCGCCGGGGAGGTTGCGCATGTAGCTTTCTCTTCTGATTCAGGAATGATGAACTCGTATTCGGCTGGGTTCATTCCGCACCCCCAACTGAATCGGAGAACGCCTTGATTAATACGTTGAATTGGCCTGCACGCTTGGCGATTTCACCCGCAGCAAATTGAAGTTGTTCATGCGTCAGGCAAGCGAAATCCAGCTTTAGAGACGCATCATCAAAATCGCAGAAGGCCAACGTAAGGGCGTTCAGAACGCGGGTGATGTAGCGTTTTTCATAAGGAAGGGCCTTTACGGCCTCCAGTGCCTCGGCTTGATTCTTACCGGAAATCACAGCCGCGAAAACCTGTACATAAGGTTGAGCGATGGCCTCAACCTCGGGCGGCACCGGTTCGGTTTTGATATCGGCAATCTTGATGTGCTGCGGGGCTGCTTCTTTCTTCTTGTGCTTCATGTTTTCCTACAAGGCACCTAGTTGGTGTGCCTATAGGTACGTTCGTGAGACACATCCCATATCACTTTGTTACTATGCTGAAAACGAGCGACTTGCTCACACACTATGACCGCACCACGAGGCCCGAATTCGGCGCATTCCAACCACCTCAGGTCGCTGACCATGAAGCGGAAGTGGGCAAAGAAGAAGGAAGGATTGCGGGAAGCCGAACAGAACGCTAAGAATCAGGCGAGACAAGCAACGAAAGACGATTACACACGACGCAAAAAAGCGGGGCGACTCACAACGGAAGAACTTCGAAGGGAGGAGAGGAACAAAGAGCGACAACAAAGCCGTGCAAAATGGAGGGAGTTCTGTTCCGACCTCAATTCCAATTTGTTGCTGCGCGATATAGCGGTCTCAATGCGCAAAGGAGTCGAGAAGCGGAGGCCGACATTGGAACAGATAATCAAAATCGCGGTAAAAGACTTTGGGTTCACAATTACCGAAAAGAGACTGGTACGGCTCAAGCGAATTCTCGGTAGTGTGTAAGCAACAATCCTGAAATCAGCTACATGCGCAAGTGAGGGCCTGCGTGTCTCCCAAACGCACCTTGGGCCATGGATAACAAACCCCAACGGCTCTTCAAAGTGAAAGACGCAGCCGCTTACCTGTCGTTATCGCCTTGGAAGATTCGCAAGCTCGTTGCTGAAGGCGACATCCCCTACATCCAGTTGGATTACCGCGGGCCGTCCGTGCAATGGCTGCTAACCCCGCCTTGCCCATCCCGAACTTCGGCCTAGTCCGGGCTGGAGAATACGGGCTAAGAAGTGAACGGAAGGTAGAAGTGACTATTCAGAACTTTGCGGTGTTCATCACCAAAGACGCGCTCGATGGCCAGCGCTTTATGTGCTTCCCCATGCAGGAAAGTACTGACCTGCGGGATTTGACCGACACCCTACTAGAGAACTACGAATGGGTCGCGTACTTAGGAATAGTTTCAGTGCGTAATGGCAAGTTTCCAATGCCGCAAATCCGGAAACTGGAGAGGAATTGGTTCAATGCCGGCTCCCCCACTAAAATGGGGAAACTCCACCCCCGCTATGCTGCAGGGACTCAAGTATTAGCCGTTATTGATGAAGTAATCGCGCCAGCAGCGACCAAAGCACTGAATGATAGGGCAAAAGACGGTCACGTCGGCCTGAAATCTCTGGAAGTGACCCACGCTGATGTCGCGACTCTGCGCAGCGTGACGAATTCCCAAGTCGGTTCTGTCGAGTTGACGTTACCGGGTCGGGTAGTCACGTATCGGGTGAAGCAGGGCAATTTGTTTGAAGTGACGGACGATGCCTTCTTCACCGTGCGTGTCTCAAACAATTCGGGTTCCATCGTCGCGGACATTGTTTCAGCCGAAATACCAGAGCACTTGTTAGGTATTCAATAATCGCTGGCGAACACATATCAACAGAAAGCAATAGGAGCTGAGCAGCAGAAGTGCAACGCTCAGCTCCAGTTCGAATTTTCTCAAGGAGCACGTGATGATTTCGATAAGAACAAAGCCCCGAACTTCGGCCTAGTCCGGGCTGGAGAATACGGGCTAAGAAGTTTCGGGATTCGATGGCGAAAGACGCACCAATTTCTATTCAGCACAATTACACGGGTGACGGCTCGTGCGATTTCATCTTCACCCCTCCAGAAATCGCGTACCTGCTCCGCGTCCCTGCAAGCTGGGTTTACCAGCACAAGGCCGACCTCCCCCTGTTCCATGTTGGGCGTTACGTGCGCTGCCGTTGCGGTGAATTGCGTTCATTCGTGCGTACCTGTGGAGGCCACGCGGCGTGAGCGAACTTGGGGCAAACAGCTTGAATTTCTCTGATTTCACTGTTACCGGTCCTCTCCTCAAGTCGAGGAGGCATTGGTTGAGGGAACGCTATCAGGATGTGAAAGTTAAAGAATTCGGGGATAAGTGGCGCATCGACTATTGGGATTACACCACCACTCCGCGCACCAAACGCGGGAAGAAGTGGTCGAAGAAGTACGTGCCCACCAAGCGCGAGGCCCAAAAACGTGCCGATGAATTCATGGAGCAGGTTAACGAACGCAACAATTCACCGAAGTTCTGTTCTACGGATGGGGATACGTTCGCATCGTTGGTGAAGCTGTACAGGGACAAGGTGCTGCCCCATCTGAAGAACTCCACGCGCTTGCACTACGAGTTCTTTCTGGAAACGTACCTCATTCCAGAATTCGGTGCCACACGCATTACCAAAATCCGGCGCATCAAGGTTCAGGATTTCATCAACGCGAGGAAGAAGCTGGCACCCAAGACGGTCAAGAACCTCCACGCTTGTTTCCGCGCCATTCTCAACGAAGGCAAACGCTGGAGCTTGCTGGGGGACAACCCCGCCGTCGGGGTTCGCCTACCCCGCATATCGCGCAATAAGCAGCAGCGCACGATGCTTGCGCCAGCCGAAATTCGCAGTTTGATTGAAGCCTTGCCGTGGCCAACAAATGCTCTCGTCACCCTCATGGTGAACGGCTCACTTCGCTTCGGTGAAGTTGCAGCACTGCGCTGGAAAAGGATTTTGAAAGACCGCATCGAAATTCGGGAACGTGTCTATGAAGGCGAGTTTGATGATACGAAAACCGAATCGGGTGACCGCGATGTGCCATTGAATGGCGCTATGAAGAAGTGGTTCGAAACAGCCTGGAAGCTCACAAAACGGCGCAAACCGGATGACCTCGTGTTCTGTGCCCGTAATGGCTCGCCCATTAGCAGGCGCAACATGCTCAATCGCCAACTCAAGCCAACGCTCAGGGAGTTGAACTTGCCCCGTTGCACGTTCCACAACCTTCGGCACCTGCATTCGAGCCTTTCGATGCGTACAGGTGCAAGCCCAGAAGTGACCCGCGACAACATGGGGCATTCCGAAGTGGATGTAACGCAGAACATCTACACGGGTTCGTGGTGGGAACAGAGGGCAGCAGCAGTAGAAGGAATCGAGGCGTTGATTTGGGGTAGCACCGATACGGCGGTAGCTCAGAAGAGTTCGAAAACCAGCAATTCAAACGAGCAATAATGGAGATTTAAATGGCAACGAAAGCGATGAACTGATTGACCCACACACAGGCTCGATGGAAAGCCGTTCCTGCGGCTCCCGTCATAAACGAGTCTTCAAACCCGGAGGAGGCTTCTACCGTGGAGCATGGCAGTGCTCCAACGAGGAATGTCCCACGAACAAGAAGATTTGGGATGAGAAGGTCCCTCAAAGCAAGGTTTCCGCCACGGAGCAGCAACTAAACGCGTCAACCAAATACACACGAACACTCGCCTATTAGAATTTGACCCCGAATAGGGATTTCCAGAAGCCTTTTTCTCCGTTGTTTTGGTGTCTTGAATTGTTCTCTGAGGGTATTTGCAGCGATATTGATGTTCTCGAGGCACAGACCACCTGCGTGGTTCGCCGCTTAAAGGAATCTAGCAGTTGCATGACCGCGCCAGCTTTAGATTCCGTTTCGGCTGGCTCCGTCTGTTGTGCGATTCGTTGTAGAAGCGCCTCAGCTGCTTCCTGAATTGCTGTCGAATCCTCCGCAAAATCGAAGTCTCCGGGATTGGCAAGACGGCAGTACTCTTTCAGCTGGAAAAAGAATGTTCGTTCTTGGCTATCATCGATGGTCGAGATATCAGCCTTTGCAAAGAATCGTCTGAAGCACTTACGAGCATTTTCAATGTGGCCTGGTGATTTGGAGAGATATATGTCTGCGAGTTCTACCCAGCACCACCGGTTGCCAGCATCAGCTCCCTTACGAAGCCATTGGATAGCTCCGGTTGTGCTCTCGCTGCCCTTATATCCATTTCTATGCAATTGAGCTAGCTCGACATAGGCTTCTGGCGCTCCTAATCTTGCCGCTTGAACGAATAATTCATAGGCGTGCTTACGGTCCTCAACCTCTCCATTGAATCCGTATAGAAAATTGTCGGCTTGTCGTAGAACAGCCGCCCACGGCTCGTCTCCCTCAGTACACTCAAACCCCGTCTTTTCAACCGATTCGTAAACGCGTCCGTCTTGGTCAAGAGCACAGTTGTGCTGTCGTTGGGCTTCCCGAATTGCGTCTACGACCATGTCCATTGGCGCATTAAAAAACTCCCGCTGCTGCGACACTCGATAGCCCTTCGTTCCAAGATATGTGTGAACAAACTGCTCGGCTCGGGCAGAATCTCTTACGAAAGCCTTGTACGCCAAGATGAAAGGAGTAGGAACCGCTGTCACATTCAACTCGCGTACTCGTTCTTCCGGTGGTCGGGTTGTCCTGCCTACTTTTAGCAGATTCGGCATAGATGCGTTAATCAATACGTATATAAAGCCCGGTTCTGGCATTGTCATCTGGTTAAGGGCGGAATGTCCGCTGCATGTTTGATGAAGCGCAACTCAGAATAATACACAGGTCGAAAAACGCAATCCTCCCTTTGTTCCCGCCGGAGGGTCTGCATACGTTCACCAACATTTTGTCGTAGCCATGACCGGCTCAATCCACTCAGACCGCTCAGGAAAATCAACTCCTCAATGTCCTTCTCAATGATTGCAATCCATGTGCGTGGCCTATACGCTTTGGCTCGCAGTCAAAACCAAACCGCTGGGACATGAAATGAACGGCCCTATTCGCGCCATCGACAATCATGTGAATTTGCTCTGGGAACGCATCCGTCAGATGGAAGGGGAGTGTCCTTTCAACGGGAAGCCGTACCCCGAAGGCATGGCTCCGTTCCCCGGGAAATTGACCGGCCAAGGATTCTTCCCCGGTGGAGATGGCCTGTGGCGTGACGACACCGAGCTGACCGCGCCATCGAAGTCCCCGATGCCGATTGGCGGAATCATGTTTCTCGGCAACGATTTCGGTACGCTGCAAAGCTATGAGACGACTCTGACCAGAGGTTACGAGAATCCGCCAACGTGGAGGAATCTCAAACAACGGCTCGCGAAAACAGACATCCCCGGCAATGTTGGGTTCTACACAAACGCGATTCTCGGATTGCGCACGACGAACAAAGCATTGGACTCTATGAACTGGAATGGGCATCGCGCGTTCGCGGCCTTCTGCCGTGAATTCCTCGAATTTCGGATCGAAACGATGAAGCCGCGACTAATCGTGGTGCTTGGGCCGAAACCAAAGGACGCGGTCTGCGCCGACCTGCCGCAGCCCATCATTCCGTCGCTCGCGAAATGGACAGCGCGAGATTTGAACGCGATGTCAGAGGATGAAGCAGTTCAGCAGGGCAATTGGCGTGGTCTGAGACTAACGTTCATGCTGACCAGCCACCCGTATTCAGATTTGGGCAAAACCGAAGCGGGAAAGGCGGAGGATGCACGGAGGCTGGCGAAGGCGTGGAGAGTGGCGCAGGGGTGACAAAGGGCTCTCGGATTGAAATTCTGCGGGTTCAGCAGTACGCTTCGGCTCTCAAGCAAGAACTCCTAGAACATTCTATTCCCACCATAGAAGCGTGACCGACGTTGTGCTCAAGGATGCCCCACACTCTTCTGCTCCGCTCAAGAACTATTCACTGGCAGATGTGAATCCAAAGCGCGTCTCCAATGCCTCCCTGAGATTTGCTCCACGGCCCTCCGCATAATATTCATGATTGTTCAGCATGTTGTAGATTTGTGCCCACGCAGCCTCAGCTTGTTTGGGATTTTGGGAATTCTCAAGAAGCTCCAAGAGACCGTCTGCTGTACCTGCAGCATCTGAAATTTCGGAGTTACTGCTGAATGCGTCCGCAATCTTGTCTAAGTCTGAACTAGAAAGTATGGGCGCGAGCGGTATTACGAGCTGCTTAAGCCGCGACTCAGCAGTGCGCCATCCCCCGGATTCTGCCCACAAAAGTACAGCTTTGGGTACAAAAGCGGGGTCGCGCTTCGTTCGAATTATTTGTGCGAGCGTGTCCACGTCTACATCTCCGATACGCTCCAAGGCAGCTGTGCGTAGCTCAGGAACTCCTAATGCGTGTGGCAGGTATTTATGCGAAGTGTCGGCTGGGCCGTTTTGAACATAATTGAGTGCTCTCATTTGGCCAATTGTTCCAACGAAGTGCCATGTACCCTTAACGTTTGAGAGATAACGGATAGCTAAATCGAATTTTCGTCAGGGACTGCATTGAAAATCGTTGGCAGCTTTTCGGACAGGGTCTCGTCTGCCGCTTCGTGATAGAGCAACATTGTGGCGTTGAGTGCGGCTAACTGGCGACCCCGCTCGCTCTGTTTTCTGCGCTCATTCAGAAGGTCCTTCGTTAAGCCTATTATTACGGAGCGGACGACAGGTTTACGCGCTTTTCCAAGAGGGCCATCACTAAGGAACTTGAGTGCTTGTTCCGTGTTGTTCGGGAAATATTCAGACCCCACATCGGACCATATGCGCGTGAGGGCAGCTTGCCCTTGCGATGGCGGATGTTGCAACAGAACCGAAACCGCTGAATAGATGTGCGTTCGAGCTAGTTCAGCAGAGGGCATGTACGGTTCGTCAGGCGAAATCATCGTAGAGTGTGCGCAACGGTTTCGGTCATCGAATAGACGCTGGAGGTCTGTTGTTTCAACAGGAGAGATGAATTGAAAATCGTCCCTCGCGGAGTCCACCAAAGTGCGTTCGAACTCCAGTGAAGCCTTTATGTCATTTGCACTTCTTGCCGCATCGAAATCTGAGAGTTTCTGCCGAGCAGCGTTATCCCCAGCCATTTCCAATTCACGCAACTTGTGAATGAAGTCAAACAGCACCGCAATCCAAGTAGCGATTATCGCGGAGCGATATGCCCTTGCGTTGTAACACGCAACAGCTTCTGAGATGTGTGTTCGCGCTGCTTGTGAGCGGCAAAGAAGTATTAGCTCGTTCAGGTCTGTAATCACGATGTACGTATTAACAGCTTGCAATGAACTTGTCGAGGCTGATACTCAGATTCGAGCTGGAAGGCATCACTCGTCGGGTGAACCTTTCTTGTGGGTGACCTTTTGGGTGACCCAAGACAACAATAGCTCCCGAAAGGGAGCTTGTATGTTGCTGATTATAAATTATTTAAAATGGTCGGGGAGAGAGGATTTGAACCTCCGACCCCCTGGTCCCGAACCAGGTGCTCTACCAGGCTGAGCCACTCCCCGACACACTGCAGCAGCGAAGGAATTGCTGTGCTGCGATTTGACTTTGCAATTATAGCAAGCAGGA
>DATMYA010000021.1 GCA_035561135.1 Clostridia bacterium | reverse complement strand
GACGCGCGCACGTACGAGATCACGTCCTGGCAATACGACCAGATCCGGTCGCGAAGGAAATCCGCCGTCTCATTCGGGTGCGCCGGATCGCCAGCAGGATCATCCGTGTTCGAAGTGAACGGCCAAATCTGGTGACCCTTCGCCGCCGCGAACGCATCGATTGTCTCCTGGTCATAGAACGGCATCCCGCCGTGGGCGTCGGCCAAGCGGTTGTCGAAGTACCACCACTGCGTCTCACCTAACTGGAGCACCACCCGAACCCTCGGGACGCGTCACGATTCCCGCCAGGCACGCCTCCGTCTTCTTCCGCATGCGCTCCGCGTCGCGATAATCATCGAGATCCCGCATCGCGAGCATGACGGGCGCCAGCCATGGCACTCCGCGCACTTGGCCAGGCCGCAGGATGCAGCCGCAGGATGCAGTAGGTGTGCATCACTTGCGAGGCGAGCACCGGCTGGCTAGAAGGCCCCCGTACGGATTCAGCAAGTAGACGCCGCCCGGGTGATAGTTATAAAGCCAGTAACACTCGCGCTGTCCAAAGAGGTTGAATTGCACGCCCTGGACGATGTGCCCCGTCGCGATGCCTGGAGATGTCCAGGAAGTCCCCTTCCAGTACTTGCAACTGAAGAGGCACTCGGAAATTGTCCTGCGGCAGCCGCGGCCGGAACCGGACGATGCTGTCACCGCTCTCGGCGGGCGTGCGCACGATGAGCGCCTGCATCCCGTAAAAATCCAACTGCCCGCCCGGGTCGCAGTTCTCAGCGAAGTAGAGCCACTCGCCGTCGATGATCCTGTCGATCTCCGGCGTTCCCGTCTTTGCCTGAGGAACGATCCCGTTCCCACTGTGTTTCCGACCAGTTCGGCGATGGCCTTGCTGGCGTACGGATTGTTGCGCAGCAGATCGCGCGACCGGTTCCGCAAGCTGATCAGGGAGGCGCCGATCTCGGTGTTCGCGTCGCCGCCGGCCGCCACCCACCCGTCCGTCCTCCGTCCCGACTTTGAGCCGTCATACGCGAACGTCTCCGTCGCCGCGCGGAACCGCGCACGCCGATATGCGCGCTCCGGCGAGAAGTAACCGATCACTTTGTCAAGGGCGTTCATTTAGTCTCTGCTGTGCATGGCCAGGCTGAAAGAGGAGGGCGCCGCACCCGAGGCGGTTGCGATCGCAGCGTCGATGTCGGCGAGCGCCTTTCGCATATCATCGACGCTGTTGTACTCGACCGCGCGGTCGGTGAACTGCACGCGGCGCGTACCGCTGAAGATCGCGCGCTGCAGCGTGTCGCGCATCGACTGCAGTTCAGTCAGTTGAATCATTTGAACCAGTCCCTGCTGTCACCGCCGCGAGCCCCCCAGAAGCTATCGCGTCCACCCCAGTAACAGCCGACGCGCTTGTAGTCATATCGCATTGCAACCGCAATACCTAGATCTGCCAAAAGCCGGTTTCCGGGTTAATTGTGGGAGTCTGGGGGACTCTCGAGACGTGTGCAACCGGAGGTGTTTTCCACAAACCCCACCTTACTGCCCCGACCCGCTAGGCACGTTTCTTTCAGTCGCCCAAGGCTTGCCGTTGAAAGCTCATCCAACTATCATCGGGGGTGCCATATGGCTCGGGAATAATGCTATAGCCGCGGCGGGAATAAGGACTGCGGCCGCTGCGGCGGCTCGGGGTATTTGCACGATCCAAATGAACCGGCATCCTCCCGCAGAGAGAGACAGCCCATCAGCCCAATTGAGACTCCAATCAGACCGCCAATCAAAACGATAGCCGTCATCAACCCTAAGCCTGGCTGCGGCAAGACCACGATCAGCTGGAATCTTGGCGGCTGCCATTTGGGGAAGCGGGCGGCAGTAGATGCGTTGGCCGTGGACAGTTCTGCGCCTGCGGGAGCGGCTTTTGGGGGATATCGTTTACTGATCAGGGACGGCTTATCGATCCGATATCCAGTCGTGCTGGACGGGGAAAAGGGCCAGATCGTCGGCTTCAAGAACGCGGAGGGAGGTCGTCCGTCTACCGAAGCCGCGCCGGGGTCACTTCAAAACTCATCAGTCCCCGCCGTCGCTCTCTCCCAGTATGCGTATGTTTCCTCCGAGATCCCGAACTTTCGACTGCAAATCTCGTCCAAATACACGTCCCTCAAAGAACGCTGCTGCGTGCAGGGGGAGGCCGAGCGTTCGAAGGCACGCTAGAATGCGGGTGATGCGGAGGTGGTTATGGTTGAGCGGCAGTACCCATCTGGCCGCCCGGGGCTGGAATTCCCTTGAGCGAATGACCGTGAGTCCTATGCTCGATCTTCGTAATTCGAAACCGTAGAAGCGAAGCATGGTCTCAAACGATCGAACCAATGCATCTCGTAACTCCAGACGGGCGTGAAAGGGCGGCGATCACCTCATCATCGAGGATCGGCGCTTCCGGGTTTACAAGGCTCGGTGTGCGGAGAGGGAACAGCCACTGAATGTAGTCGTGTACGTATTCCAGATCTTCGACTCCCCAGGACTGAATCTCAGCGAGTCGCCTACCGCGGTCATCAGGTATTCTGCCTGCGTAGAAATCAACAAGGATGCTGTTCAAGCCCAATCATACCCCAACTAATCTACTACAAGATGCGGCCGGTGTAAGTAGCAGACCGAGAACGGCGTCGCTGAATCCGAATGCCGTTTCAACACGGGAATGATTTCCGACTCCGGTTGATCAACGTGCCGGCGTGCTTCCAACGCATGTCACCAGCTCTTCGAAGGCCTCCAGCGCCGTGGACCCCGGCATAGTGCTATAGATCGCGTTATTGAGCGCATCCCAGTATTCAGGGCCGAGCATACGGATTGACCGGTAACGGGCACGCACTCCCGCAAAAGCTGTACGTGCGCGTGTTGGCGATTGACCATATGTCCTAAGCTGAGCTCCGCTCCGTCGAAAGAAGATAGCGAAACGAAAAGAGGTGACCAGCGAGAACGGTAAAGCCGACATCGTCGGGGATCACGCTGCGGACCGCTTTTGAGAATTCGGCCTTCCAGACCACGCGACCTCGCCTGTTCACAAACCAAACCGTATGCCAACGCCAAACGAGCAGACCACCCGCATGCGCTGCGACGCTCGCATAGTAATCCGGCAGTTTCGCACATCCGCTGATGTCGTTGTCCTTGAATGTAGTGAGCAGTCCGGCGCAGTAGGTCGCCATCAGCCCGCGATGATCCGCGACGATTGCAGAAACGGGACCATGCCCGACGCAAACACTCATTACCAACGTCCCTTCGACGTTGAAGACGTGCACGCGTCCCTCGGTCGTACCCATTGCGATCCGCTGGTACCACGTGGCAAGGCTGCGAATCACTTCGTCGCTGCCCGAGCGGCCAGGCATCAAATCCACCCTGGCCAGCACGTCTTCCCCGGTCTCGCCGGCGGCTTCTTGGAAGACCTCGATAGACTTATTGAACGTGGAGCGGGGCGCCGAAGCGGATGAAGTTTGAGTACTGCTATCGAGTGTCATTCGGCACGAATCCGAGAGGAACGCGGTCGGGGAATTCAATCCCCAGCTTCTGAAGAGCTTCCGAAGGTACGGGGATGTAGCCAGGCATGCAGATGTCGTACTGCGCAATGTGCGCATTGGGAATCGTCGAGCGCCAGCACCTGTGGCCGAACTCACTGAACAGAAAGATGCGTTCACTTTCGGCGATGACTGGTGGGCCGGGCCACGAGGAGGCGACTGAGAGATAGGGCGGCTCGGTTGCGCCGGTGAACGCGGCCAACAAGTAGTATGGGTTTGGGCGGGGACGGACGACGTGGCGGCGCCAGATGCATAGGCCCTCTGGCGAATATGCATATAGTCTCCCGTCACGGCAGCCGATATACCAGCATGCTGGGCCTGCTGCCGCCTCGCTGACGGCATTGGGCAGGGTCGCTTGTGCGGCCAGCAAGCCCTTTCTGCTGATAAAGAACAAGGTGCTCGGGCTGCCCACCTTTTCCTTGTACGCTAGGCAATCGCCATCAGGATGGAACCACATCCTGTGAATGACCGGTAGATCGTCAATGCGGCGTTCAATCGTAAGACTTGTAGGGTCGACATCGGTAAGGACCGACCGCCCCCGGGCGACGCTGAGACAGCGGATCAGATAGCCGGTGGACCCGCAGAGCTTCGCTTCCGGGCTTACCCGCAAGGTTTCCACCAACTCGAAGTCGCCGGCACCCTTTCGAATCGAAACGGTGCACGGCTTTACTGGCATCGGGGTCCCCCCTCTGCTTCCTCTCCCGGTTCGGTCGGCTCCGAGCGCAGATCGAGCGAGTACGCCCGCTGGCCGATTTCGGATTGGCTCGAACGCAGCGCCAGCTTCATTTTCTTCCTGACTACCCCACTTAGGAAGCCGCGAACAGAATGGGGCTGCCAGCCGGTGGCAGTAACGATATCCTGCAGTGTGGCGCCTTGGGCGCGCTTCAGGAGCCCAAGTACTTGGGACTGTTTGCTGGTCGGCCTGCGGCCGTTCCCGGTGCCGCTACTTCGGCTTTCGCTCGGGGTGAGTGTCTGAACGGCGTTCCATATGCGGCGAACCGCCGTCTTGCGGTCAGTAAACTTCTTAACCGCGATCGAACCCGGCAGGCCCGCCCAAATCGCCAGCAGTCGCGATGCGGGCCATGTGGCCGTCGCACTCATCAGGCCCCGTTCAGTCGAGAATTGAGCGTCCATTCGATGCTGGGCAGCTGAGGTAAAAGCCCACACTCGGTTCTCGCTGTCAATTGTGAATACCTTCATGCTCTAGCTCCTGTGCGCCGTTGCCGGCGGACACCACATTCGTCGCTCGGAAGGCGAGAACAAGCAAGTACGAAGGCCCCGCTGCGTCGCCGTTGAAGGGTCTCGCTCCGGGAGGGAGGGAAGAGAACGCGAGGTGCGGACGGGATATCCGTCTTTTCGAGCGAGACAGAGTAGCGATAAGTTTGCCGGAAGTTTGCCGGACTGGAAGGGATTCCAGAAGATTCCAGGAGGTTCAGACGTAGCGTTTCCATACGGCTGCATATCGCAGGGGAATAGGGCAGAACGCAAGCAGTGGTTTGAGGTGCGAGCGGGCGAAAGCTCGTGGGGGTTCAAGTCCCCCTCTCCGCACCAAGTTTAGGCCCGTAGGCTCAATAGCTTACGGGCTTTTTTATTTCATCGGCCAGATATCGGCCAAAATCCCCCGCCGCAAAAATTCCAGAAAAAAGTGTTGACGACGCCAGCAAATGCTAGTATCCTGAGACTTGGGAGACACTAGCAAATGATGGCATCGAGCGAGAACCTTTACACCGCGAAGCAGGCGGCGGCAATCTGCGGTATTAGCGATACTGCGCTACAGATAGCCCTCGACCGTGAGCACGTGAGAGCAGCCGTGGTTACGCAAGGAGCGCGGACCTACCGGCTGTTCAGCCGCGAACATCTCATCTCTCTCTGGATTTTTGCGCGGATGGCGGAAAACGGGCTCAAGCCGTCAGCCGCTACCGTATACATCGAAAACCTGGAAAATGAACTTGCGGCGGAGCCGGTATTGCCCGGTGGCCTAAAGCACGTGTTTTGCCACCAAGGACTCATTGACCTCGTCGGCAAGGACCAACAGGCCGACGACACCCTGCGGACCGGCGCGTACGTAGTGGACTATGAGGGGACGTGTGCGGCTATCGATGACGCCATTAACACTCTTCCGATCCTGACCTACTGGCTGAATAAGCAGGGGCATGAATGAGGCAGGTACCTCGCTCGCACGCGGACAGTTCCGCGCCGCCCGCGGTAGAGGTGCGCTCCGGCGGTTCCCTTATCCGGCGAGTGTCGGAGGGCGCTGCGAAGCAGTTGGTGTCCCGGGGCTGGGGCGAGTGGATCGGAACTGGCCGACGGCAATATGTTCAACTCACACCAAGCGCACCCCTGTCTTCCCTGCCCTCGTGGAGCGGTAACGATGGCACCAGGCCCGCGCGCGCGGATCATACCTGCAAGGTTTACGGTAACGGGCAGTTGATGGGCAGTCCCCAGGCACATCGAGAGTTCATTCGAGTTCCCTAACATCTAAATGGCACGTATCGGCGAATCCCGCGCGACACCTGCAGCGGGCGCCGGAAGTGTGCCTGATCCCTTCGGCCGCATGTTCACGCCGGCCGAACTGGCGAAGATCTGGAACCTCAGCGAGAACAGCATCCGGCGAATGTTTCAGGACCGGCCGGGCGTGTTCAAGATGGGCGATGCAAACCCGCGCGGCAGGCGGGGCTATCAAACGCTTCGAGTTCCCCAAGCGGTAGCCGAGGCGGTGTTTCGGGAGCGGTGCAGATGAGCCAGGCGATTGAACGCACGCTGCCGTGCAGCGTTGAGACCGAGAAACTCGTGCTCGGTTCGATTCTCCTGGATGGCTTGACCTATCCGACTGTGGCCGCCGGCGTTGCTGCTGACGATTTCAGCATAGAGGCACATCGGCGGATCTTTCGGCGCATTACGGATTTGTACACGCGCGGCGAAGCGGTTGACCGTCTGACCCTCTATGAGGAGTTGAAGCGGCACCACGAGGTTGAATCGTGCGGCGGGCTGGGCTACCTGGTTTCGCTCGATGACGGTCTGCCGAAGATACTAAACCTCGAAAGCTACGTTCGCATCTTGGCAGAGAAGGCCGCGCTCCGGCGCGTCATCTTTGCCTGCCAGAACATCGCAAGTCGCGCTGGCGTTTCGGGCGAGAACGCGGCTGAGATCATTACCGCTGCACAAGAGGCGTTCTCCAGCATCGGACCGCGCGGGCAGAAAGTGCCGACGGTGGCGGAGATTCCGTCCGTGCGGGACTGTGGGAGCACCGATATCGAGTACATCCGCCACCCCGAATTGCCGCGTGGCGCCGTGGTGGCGCTGACGGGCGATAGCGGCTCGGGTAAGAGTACGCTGGCGACGGCATGGACGCGCGACGTGAGTGTACCCGTGCTTTTCCTGGACCGAGAGAACCCCTTGAGCGCGATAGCGGACCGGCTAGAGCGGCTCGGGATGATCGATGGCGACCGGATACGCTTCTGGGGTGGCTGGCTGGCGCAAGAGGCGCCGCAACCGGATGCGCCGGCCGTGATGGACTGGGTGCGCACCTGTGACCCTAAGCCGCTGGTGGTGGTGGATTCGTTCTCGGCTTTCGGCCCAGTGGATCAGAACGACGCGGGCGAAACCCGCGCCTTCATGCACCGATGCCGGCGGTTGGCTGACCTCGGGGCAACCGTGGTCGTAATTCATCACGACGGCAAGGCAGACACGGCGAAGGACTACCGCGGCTCCAGCGACTTCAAGGCGGCCATTGACTCGGGTTACCACGTCACGAACTTCGGTGACGGGCAACTCGACAAAATGGCGCTGCGCCCGTTCAAGAACCGATTCGGGCACGCGGGGCAGATCATGTATGACTACGCGGGCGGGCGGTTCACGCGATGCGATGAGCACAACGCGAGGCAGACCGTTACAGAGCAAATGACGGCGTTGCTTCGATTGAATCCGGGCGTGACCGGCAAGGCGTTCGAGGACTTGGCAAGCAAGCACAACCTGGGGCGTAATGTGGCCCGGCGGTTCCTGGGTGATGGCGTTCTGGCGGGATCTATCCGGTTCGAGACCGGCGCGAAGAACATGCGGCGGTACTCCGTGGCGGCAGTGGAGACCGAAGATGCTCCTGATTGGGTGCTCGCTGATTAGGCGCCAGCGTTAGCTCGCCACCCCACCCCTTATAGGGGTGTGGGTGGTGGCGAACTGACTTAAAACGCCAGTTTGGCAGTCGCGCCGAGGGGTAGCGGCGAACTGGCGAACAGGAACAAAGGTAAGCATTTACGGGTATTCGCCGCTGCTCTAAAACGCCACCGATTTTAGTTCGCCACCTTGCTCGCCACCGTAGGGTAGGTGGCGAACTGCGAAACATCCGCGTGAAACATTATTTGGGGGTGGATTGTGACAGTCAAACAACGGATCGCAGAGCGGTACCGCGCTGGCAATAAAGAGGCCGCGCGCATCGTCGCGTCCGATCCAGTGAAGTACCCCGGCGTGATGCAGAAGTGGGCAAGCCTGGTGCTTGTGGAGACCAACGCGCGACCAGCGGATGCGGAGGCCGGGCCGTTGTTCGCCGGGCGGCTGAAGTGGGCGCCCGAGATCGACCACGACCGGCCCGAGGCGCGGGCGCGGGACTGAGGCTGCCGATGCTCGTAAGTTGTTGATAACACACGGGGGTGGTCGGAAGTGTAGCAAGCGCCACCGTAGACCGCGTGGGAAGGCTCGTGCGCGTGTGACCAGTTTTCCAAATTCTGACCGAAATCCTGGAGTGAACCACATGGGAAGTCGAGGACCATTGCGGAACCCAAATTCAAGGCGCGGCCAACAGGAGAGGCGCAGGGGCGCTCGGCCAACCAAGCCGCGGAGCGTAACCCCCGAGCGGCCATCGTGGCTGTCGCCTTCATCGTATGCCACCTGGGACGCGGTTCTCTGCGACCTGGAAGCCGCGGACGTGCCATTGCAGCGGATCGTCGGTCACGCCATTGCTTTTTACGTGGCCTGTATCGACGGTGCGCGGGATGCCACGCGAAACGACGACGCAAAGCTGGTGGCGCGGTTCTCTCGTGACGCGATTGCCTGGGGAAACCAGATCGGCGCCACGCCGGCCGCCCGGGCGCGCCTGGGGATCAAACCCCCGCATGAACCCGACGAGGCGAACCCATGGGATCAATTTTGAGCCTCCGTGAACCACCAACGAAAAGCCGCAATTACCAGGAGGTAAGGAAAGATGGCAACTGATTATTCAAACGGATACGGCAGCCTGCCTACCGAGGAGTTGATACAGCACGTCAGATCGGGGCGCCTGTCCGGACCTGGCGGAAGCCTGCGCCAAATTCTCGCGGCGCGCGCCTTCAAGGTGCAGAGCGCGGCCGAAATCGTGGATGGCGCGGTCATGACCGGCAAGGGCATGACGGCCGAAGAAAAGCGGTCTGTAGACTCCCTGTTTGAAGAAGCGCGCGCACTAGACCCCGTGATAAAGGAAGTCTACGAGAACATCCGGCGCGAACTTAAGGCCCCGACCGCGGCCTATGCGTCTTAACCCGCAACTGGCCCTGGAAAGGGCGCAGAGCGGCTACATTTAACAGGTATCTGCAACCCGGCAGACGTCGGAACGGAGATACCTTAACCCCCACTCCAGTGGACCGGAAGCGCGCCAGGCGGAGCGCAACTGGCCCGTACGCAAACCTCCGATAGCCAAGCATGGCGGCGGTGTGCGCGTGCAGCGGTGCAGGCCGCAATTAACCAACAGAGAACTGGAGCAATACTATGTCAACGATTCGTGAAATACGCGAGAAGGCGAACGCCTACATCAAAACCGCCACAAGCATTCTGGATACCGCCATTGGGGAAAAGCGCAGCCTCACCACGGCTGAGCAGCGAGACGTCGACGGGCTCAAGGAAAAGACTGATGCGCTGCTGGCTACCATTGGCCGCCATGACCAGGTACGCGACCTCCAGGAGGACATGACCCGGCTCGTGGGGCACCCCGGCACCGGAATGAAGCGTTCCAGCATCACCCCGAGCGGTGACCCCCGTATCATCACCGGCGAAGTGCGCATGGCCGACCATGTGCGCGGCACCTACCCCGCCGAGTACGACGGACTCAGCCTCGGTAAGTTCATTCGCGGATACGTCACCGGCAACTGGGACGGCGCCGAGGGGGAACAGCGCGCGATGGCCGAGGGAACCGTAGGCGCCGGCGGCGCAATGGTCCCGACTCCGCTTTCGGCGGGCGTTATCGACGCCATGCGCAACAAGGCGGCTATCTTTCAGGCCGGCGCGGTAATCATTCCGATGGATGCCGCAACGCTGAAAATGGCCCGCTTGAAGACGGACCCCACGGCAGCGTGGACGGCGGAAAATACGACCATTACGGCGAGCGACGGAGAATTCGAGGCGGTGACGTTCACGGCCCGCAAGCTCGCGGCCCTGGTGAAGTGCTCCATCGAGCTTATCGAAGACGCCCCGAATGCTCACAGCGTCATCGAAAACGCGCTTGGGCAGGTGCTCGCCCTGGAGATGGACCGCGTTGGGCTGTACGGCTCTGGCGTGGCCCCGGAACCCAAGGGACTCAGTATCTACGCCAACACCGTCGTCCCCGAAGTCCTGATGGCCGCGGACGGCGCGACTATCGCCAGTTACGACAAGCTCTCGGACGGGTACTTTACCGTTGTCGAGAACAACATCACGCCCACGGTGGCCATTTACGCGCCGCGAACGGCGAAACAGCTTGACCAGTTGAAAGAAGGCACCACCAACGCCCCACTGACGGCCCCCCCGTCTTGGGCTGGCCTGAAAAAGCTGGTTAGCAACCAAGTGTCCATTGACCTCGCGCAAGGTGGCACCCCGAACGGATGCTCCGATGTTCTCATCGGGGATTACTCCGCTATGGGTGTTGGTCTGCGCACCCGCCTGGTGATCGAAGCCAGCCGCGTGGCTGCGGACGGCACCAACGGCGCCTTTACTGATGGTCAAGTGTGGATCAGGGCGTATCTGCGCGGCGACGTGCAGTTGCTTCGCCCTAAAGCCTTCTGCGTCGTTCGCGGCCTGAAGGCGTAAACGGTTCGGCCCAGTGACCCCCGCCCTGTCACTGGGTGCGCGCGTTCCGGTTAACGAGCACCGGGACGCGTGTATTCGATGGGGCGGTCCTTCCTATGTCAAACGGGCTCCGACCTCGTGCGCGGAGCCCGTATTTTTGTATGGCACGACTGAGGTTAGCGGCGATGAGAGAAAAAGGAACGATCAAGACGTATTTTGATGACCGCGGATTCGGGTTTATTCGGCGGGTCGGCTGTCCAGACGTATTTTTCCACTGCTCCCAGGTCGGCACCGAAGGCGACCGGCAGATTACAGTAGGCGCCCTGGTCGAATTTGAGATTGTTCAGGCTGACAAGGGCCTGCGGGCGGTCATGGTGACGCTGCTGTGAGCAAGGTTGAATGGTCCGAAGAACGCGACCGCCTGGCCGGCGCCGCCCTGGACGCTTCGCGCTGGCTTCGCAACCTGCGCCCCGAGCTCGAGACCGCGATCGCGCGCACGGGTGACCCGGGCGGGCTGCTCGCGCGCCTCCGAGACCTGGCGGCGGTGCACGCGGACAAACTGCGCCTGGCGGTGAAACGGTCCGAACCCCCCACGCGCCAGAATCCACGTAAAGCGGCCTGTGAGCCTCTCTGGGGCATTTCCCAGGGGCAAGTAGGGGGAAGGTACCAGCGACCGGCACGCGCCGCACATTCGAGGGGAATTTGATGTCAACGATGATCGTTTTGAAAGACGCTAACGCACTAGTTCTCGGTACCGACTCCAGACTCTCGGCACACGACTACTCGCGAGTTCTCTCGGATCGCTGGGAGAAGATTCGCGAGGTCGCCCCGCAGACGTACATAGCCACGAGCGGCCGGCGCCCGGTTTGCGAGTTCCAGGAAGAGAAGGCCCGGGAGTTGGCTAGCCAACTGGGCACGACCGATATCAAGGCCATCGGCGAAGCCTTGGGGCGGGAGACGGTTATTTATCTGTTGGCCTGCGTGGAGAGGCTGTGCGCGCTGCCTATGGCGCCTGGAGAGACCGGCGGCCCGGGAAACCGACCGCTGCACGGCACCGTCCTAGTGGGCCGCACGGCTGACGGGGAGCTGGGGTACGTCACTCACGCCTATTCGTTTCGCGCGGGCCGGGTGGTCTGTGAAACCGGGGGATCATCCCCTGAAGCCGGGCGGGAAATAGTTATTGCGAACGGAGACCCCGGCGAAGCCCTCTGGCAAGATCCGGCCACGTGGAGCGGTGACCCCGTTGAGGCGGTGCGGCGATTCCTGTCGGCGCTCAAACAGGCGTACCCGCACATCGGCGG
This sequence comes from Clostridia bacterium, assembly GCA_035561135.1. Taxonomy (NCBI): domain Bacteria; kingdom Bacillati; phylum Bacillota; class Clostridia; species Clostridia bacterium. Next base: position 744 of record DATMYA010000021.1, on the reverse strand, counting down.
CGCGGACCAAATCATACGGCTTGACCGCAGCGGGCCGCGCTGGATCAGCCGGCCGCCCGAAGTAGATAACCCTGGAACCTGGCGAGATGCCGTCGCGGGTTACGCCGGCGCCTGGTTCAAGCGGGCCATGATCGGCGGCGCGTCTCCCGCGGATGCGCCCATCGTAGCCGATGCGAACGGCAATGTCTCCGTGCTCGGAAGCCTGCTTACGGGTCGCCTGGTAGTCGGCGGCGCCAACCAGGTCGACGCGCTGTATGCCTACGACGGATCGAATGGCATTTGTGCCTGGATCGGCAAGTACGGCTCCGATTACGGGTTCTGGGGCCGGAACGTCTGGATCGGCGGAAGCAGCCCGGCAAACGCCAAAATCAAGGGGCTGGCCGATGGCTCGGTAACGATCACGGATGCACCTCTGACGTTGAACTTGAACGGCGTCACGACCAAGATTCACAATGAGGCCGTCGGCGGAAGTTATGCAGGGCTGACAATCACACTCAACGGGTCCGGGCGCAAGGTGGCTGTTGTGCCTGGCTTGGTGTACCTGATGAACGACGCGGGCGCAATTTCCGTAACCATCTCCGGGGGTGGTGGCGGCGGAAGTTGGATGTCAGCCGGCGAGTTTCGCATCGGGGCTGACTACTTCGTAGACGCGAACAAAGATGCTCGCTTCCGAAATCTGAACCTGTCGGGATATCTGGTGATGTTTGACGACATCTCGACAACTGCCACCGTTAGCGCGAATCA
>DATMYA010000020.1 GCA_035561135.1 Clostridia bacterium | reverse complement strand
GACGAAACGCCGTTCTTGAATCCAGCAACATCAGGATTTTCACGGCTGACGGAGATGCGGCCGGTTGAAACATAGCGCGACGGCGTGCGCAATGTGATGAGCGTTACGACCATCATCACTACGAGCAGAAATGCGCCAATGGCTCCCTTGCGGCGCAACAAAACGTGCCAGTAGTCGCGAAGGGTGAGTTCTTTCGGTGCCGCTGCCTCGTGTGGAGTCAGGGTCCTGCGTGTTTCTTCCAGAGCGTGGGGCGCAAAAGGAACCACGCTCTGTTCTGGCGTCACCGTGTTTGGAGATTCCATGCAAGCTCCTCAATACAAAGACACTGCGGGTGCTGCGTACGCACTATGGCAGAGCTTGTAAAGAGGGCCTCTGCTTACGATTTCGAGTGATTCAGGCGGTGACTAACTTCTTCTCCGCCAGCAGCGCATTCAACTTCGTCAAGACTTCAAACGCGTCGGCAACATAGACGACGTCCGCCTTGCCCCGTGCCCATCCGCAATTTGCGTCCAGGTTGATAGCGCGCCGCTCGTTGATGAAGCGCCAGCCGACTACGTGTGGTTCTTCGCCGTGGCAGCAGGTCGAGAGTCCCTTCGCATGGCGTGGCGTGGAACCCGTCTGTCCCACCTGGTTCAGGTGGCTCATGAACTGCAATACGTCCTGACCTTCGCCGCTCAGGTCTACGAGCGATTTGCTGCTTCCCAGCGAAGCCTGCGTCAGCTTCAGGAATCCGAGAATATGGGTTTCGGCTTCCTTCGGGTGCGCCTGACCATCCTTCTGCTTCTTCGTCCAGCCTGCGCCCGCCACAAACAGCAGATCCGCGTCCGGACGAATCGTCTGCTCATCGGACTTCGGCGCTTGAATCCCGGTGACGTTCGTGCGCTTGTGAACTTCGCCCAGCACGATCTGGACGTTCTCCACGTTCGCCATTCCCGGTGCGCCTTCGTAAGCAGCGTGGCAACCGGAGTCGATTAGCATAAGCCACGGGCGCTGCGTGCGCTCCAGGTCGGCGACCATGCGCTGACGGTAGAACCAGCGTGTTGCGGCCGGTGTGTCATTCGTCACTGTGATGCTGTTGACGTGAGTGTCCACGCGTCCATTTATGCGGTGGGAGACGCCGGAGATCACGCGCGCGCAACGCGAAGTCGCGGGAGCGATGACGATGGTCGCCTTCGAAGCGCGACAGAGCATCTCCACGGCGGCCGCATCTGTCGAATAACGTGATTGCGCATACTCCGCGCCAGCTACGGCCAGGATCTGCTGCGCGCCGCATTCGGCGATTGCGTCCGCGGCCAACTTCACTTCGCCGCCAAACAGTCCAACCACCAGTGGTGATCCGGCAATCGAGGCGGCAAGTTCCTGTGCCGCGCCCAACGCCTCTAGCGCTACCTTCGGCAACGTGCCGTCAGCTTCTGTGTGTGCCAGGAAGAGAATCGTTTCCAATGTCGTGTCCTTCTCGTTGATCTCTTATGTTGAGCTGCCGTACGCTCTGGTTAGTTTTTGCCGATCCACTCGGCGATCTCTTTCGCGATCTCGTCGGCCGCCATATCTTTCACAATGCGCGTCTGCCGCTGCTGCTTTGGCAATTCGACTTTCGCGAACTTCAGACCCTCGGCACCCACCTTGGCCGCCTTCGCCTTTTGCAGCGCTGGCATGATGGTTCTCATGTTGGCCATCCCGACTTGCGGATCGTTGCGCGGCTCCGCCAGGTACCCCGTCGCCCATCCAAGCACGGCAGGCGCTCCCGCACAGGTGGAAACCTGGTGGCGTCCGCCTTCTATGCGCTCGAGGATTTCAAACGAGTCGTCTTCGCGCACCTGGATCCGGTCAACGCCCTGGAACTGATCCGTGACGCCAAGCATCTCGCCAATGATCTGCAGCGTAGCGCCCGCACCTCGGCTCGCCGACTCCCAGCCGCCGAAGATCAGCAGCTTGCTTTTGTCGAGGCCTGGAATTGTTTTGATCGCTTCGGCCAGCGCCATTGCCGCTTCGTGCGCGTCCGTAAAGCCGCTTGCAGGTCCATCTACCGCAACCAGTTCGAACGCCACCTTCTGGGCCACGGTCATCATGACCTGCTGCAACTTCGCCTTCGGACCCAGGCTTACCAGGTACACTTTGCTACCCGGAACGGCCTTCGCCAGATTCGCGGCTTCATACAGCGCGTGTCCGGCCCATGGATCGAGCACCGCAGGCAACATCATTTCGTTCTTCAGGGAAGGGCCGGCCGGACCTGAAATCGGCTCCAGCGTCTGAAGCGGATCCGGCACAATGCCGCCGCATACTACGATTTGAAAAGGTGTGCTCATGTCTCTCGTTTTCCTGGTCTCTCGTTTCCGGATGACCCTTGTTTTCAGCTTCTGATTTCAGCTGACGTCCGCCGCCTGACGTCGATGTCTTCCTAGTTCTGCGCCGAGTGCAATCCTCCAGCACCCGCCTTGAACTCGATATTCGTTTTGCCGCGTTCGATCTCCTGCGAGCAGTTCCACAGGCACGCGCCGCAGTAGACGCACTTTTCGCGATCGAAGCCCGGCACGCCCTCTTCGCCAGGAGTGATCGCCTCACCCGAGCAGATTTCTATGCACGTTTTGGAGCCGCACGTTTTGCAGACTTCAGGCTGGACGATGACCACGTGATCGGCGTATCCCGCCGGCGCCTGCACCTTGCCGCCAACCAGCAGCGCGTCCTGATGCGTGATTAGCAGCTTGCCGTCGTATGGGATCGCCGGCCACCCGCACCGGTCCATCAACGCGTCGTGCAGGGAAGCGTTGCGTGCGGTGCAGTCCCGCTTAATCTCGTCGATTTCGCCGGCGGTCAGCTTGCCCGCGAAGTAGCGTTCTGCCGACTTGATGCGCTCGTGCGGCAGCTTCGGTTCGGCGTCAAGCGTCACTTTCCCGCCCGTCATGCCTGCCAGCGCCATGCCGATCAGGCCACTGACCACGCCTCGCTGGAAGCCATCGCGCGCATGTTCTGCTACGCGCCCTTCCTTCTCAACCCAGCTCTTCCGTCGCCGCTCGACGTAAGCCTTCTCCAGGTTTTCGCGCGAGAACGGCTTGCCGTCTTTCAGCAATTCCACTACGCCCTCGGCGAGCAGCGTGCCTGTCGTCCATGCCTCGTCAACGCCGCTCCCGGTCAGTACGTTCGTGCTGCCGGAGCCTTCGCCAATGCGCGCAAACCCGTGGCCCACCAGGCGCGGCTCGCCTCGCTTGCCGGATTCTTGCAGCGACTTCGCGCCCCACGAGCGCAAGGTGCCGCCCTCGAGATAGCGCCAGAAGTACGGGTGCATCATGTAGTGCTGTAAATAGCGGTAGGACGTGCGTACAGGATTATCGAACCATGATGGCACGAAGATCCCGATCGAAGCCACGCGGTCTGGATGCACGTACATGAAGCCGAAGATTTCAGGCTCTGGATAACCGAAGGTGTGGAAGACCGTTCCCGGCGCAAGGTCCACGTGCTCCGGCAGATCGATCACCATCTTGGTTCCAACTGCCCAGTCGCGCGTGTGGTGTCCAGCGGGCATGCCGAAATGCGCATCGATGTCGCGTCCCACGGCGCCGACTGGTCCATCCCCGATCACGGTCAGCGCGGCCTTGATGTCCATGCCAGCCATAAAACTGGCTTCCGGACTGCCCGATTTGTCCACGCCCTGATCGACCAAGCGAACGCCTACAACATGGTGGTTTTTGATCAGCGGCTTTGCCACCGGCATGCCCGGCCATATCTGCACCGAGCCCGACGTCATCAGTTGACTGCCTACCCACTGATTGAACTGTCCGATCGAGAGCAGCATTCCACCATGCTTGTTCAGGAAAGACGGTGTATACGGCAGTTCAAGAGCGCCGTGCTCGACCGGCAGTACGGTCTTGAACGTTCTTATAAGTTTGTCAGCTAATCGCAGCGTGGCCGAACGGCGGCTCGCGCCCACGGGATCGAGCATGTACAGCACCTTCTCGCTCGTGACCGGCGCAGCCATTGGAATCTGAGACGCGTCCAACTCGGGGAAGCTTTCGCGGATTCCGCGGGCCTTCGTCACCACGCCGGAGACGCCAAAAGCAACGTCGTCCGCGCGCTCGTAGCAGATCACCTGGAGCGGCATGCCCGGCATTGCTTTGCTCTCGGCGAGCGGCGTGCCGTCTTCGTTCACCAGTTTGGCCGCCAACGACGAAAGAAATCCGCCCATCGCCGGGCCGAATCCGACGCACGCGATATCGACTTCCATGCTCTGCCGTTCTACTTCGGGCTGTTGCTCTTCAGCGCGCATCGTTATCTCCACGGCTGCTGGTGCTGCAATAAGGACTCAAGCTTTCGACGAGGACAATGGGCCTACATCGGATAATCGAGAGCTTCCGGAATCATCACCGTCTGCAACGACTCCGCCGCACGATCCTTCGCAAGCATCACTCCCGTCAGGCAGCCGTCGAGCTTGTTACGTATCCGCTGGAATCCGCTCAGTCCGCGGCACGATGGGCATGGACCCTCCTTATGCGGATGCGTTCCATCGACTCCGATCACGTCAGTCGCGCACGCCGAGAACCCCGGTATTACACCTTCCAACATTTCCAGTTCCTGTTCCTGGTAACAGCCCTTATAACCATCTTCATCCCATGCCGGATGGCGGTTGTATCCGTACACCAACTCGGCGCAGATGCGGGCAACCTCGCCGGCAGCTTTCGCCGCCTGTATGTGGCACAGGTCCGTCATGAATTGGAGTGTGCCTGCGAGGCCCTCGGCGACTACTGGATTGTCCGGCCCCTTCGCTTCCAGTTCCTGCGCATCGAGGATCTGTTGCCGCGAGGCCAGCAGCCAGCACAGCGCGTCCGCCAGCGCGAACGTCACTGCCTGTCGAGTGCCGTGGTACAGCTTGTTTCCATTCGCGTCGGTGCCGTTTTGCGTATGGTTGTAGGTCCACATCCACAACTGCATCGCCGTTGCCAGCGTGCATGCACCCGTCCCGGGCTTGTGGGCGGCGATGGCGCGCATCTCGATAATCCAGTTCCGGAACTGCTTTAAGAATAACTCGTTCGTCATCGTGACGGTCAGGTTGCGCCGCTGCACGGCTTCGGGCCCTTCGTAGGTCGCTTCTAGTTGCGAATCCATCCACTTGTGACCAAGGAAGCCCGGGCAGTCTTCGGTGATGCCGTAACCGCCCATCAAGCTCACTGCTTCGCGCATCAGCACGGAACCCTTGCCGGTGTTCCAGAGTTTTGCGGCCGGGCAGAGCACGCTCGCCACGGAATCGAGAATCGCATACTGCACAAGCTTGTTCTCATGGAGTTCAAGCAGCCGTACGTTGTTGCGGCAGTCTTCCGGCTTGGCGCACAAGTCCAGGAACTCAAGTGCTTCCTTGGTGACGCTGCGGAAGAACTTCAACTCCGATTTGCCGCCCTTAATCCCCTGCTCGGCGAGGATGCGCGTCTTCTCTTTTTCCAGGGGATCGACCACATCGAAGCATCTTGCTGCGGCAAACGCGAGTGCGGCGCTTGCTTCGCCCATCGCCCACACATCCAGCAAACGATGCAGAACGTCCTCGCGCTGCTGCAATCCAAGCTCGTACCGCAGCGTTCCCGGCGTCGCCTGCTCCGCACCGCGGAAGCGTCCACGCTGGTAGCGAATCACCGGCTCGATTGCCGACAGCAATTTCGCCGAAGTCATCACGGCAACCGTCACGCGCGTGCGCTTGAATACCGCTTCGATCACTTCGCTATGGGTGTAAGTCGGAACAATGACGCCATCCTTCAGCGTGTATCCGCCGACGATGCGGCTGGCCGGAACTTTCAGGCTGAAGATTGGGTCTGACGTCGAAGACAGTTGGTGAACCATCTTCCGCGTCGGTGTGCCGCGATCGAAGACGCCCTCATCACCTTCTTCGAGAATGATGATGCAACTGCTCTTGATGCGCTCATCCGCCGTATCGACCGCTGCCGTCGCAAAGTTCGCGAATCCCATGTTCGTGATGAACCGGCCGCGCTTCTCGACCTGAAGCATCGGCTCTTCGCCTTCGTTCCACTCGGCGACGCGAACCTTGCCGTTCAGCATGCCTGTGTCCACGCCGACGTAGGGAATCGGCTCGGTCAGGCAGAAGGCGCCGCGCCACGGTTTGCGATCTTCGCCAGGCTGTGCCGGAGCCGCAAGGCTCATGTACTTCTGGCGCTGTTCCGGCGTGCCGCGTTCATGGATCGGCGACAGGGCCAGGCATCCCGCCAGCGAACCAGTTGCCGCGCCGGCGTCAACCCATGCGAGTTCATGTGCGATCAGCGAGAGCGCCAGGTTCTTGGGGCCGGAGATGAATCCGCCCTCTTCCGGCTCCATGAACGCCGCTGTGATGCCAGCGTCGTCATAGGCCTTCAACAACTCGTTCTTGCGTTCTGTCCATTCATGCGTGTTGCGTGCGCCTTCGGCAACCAGGTGCGCCACGATGCCACGCGCCACGGAACGCGACGATTGCACCAGCATCTGCAGATCGTAACGGTCGGCGAAGCGCCAGAGGATTTGGCGAACGTCGTCGCCGGGTAATGTACGTAGAGTCTCTGTCTCGGGTTTTGCGGCGCTGGTGGCCATGGGGCTTGGGTCCTTTCGTTCCGTAGCCTTTTATTGTCAGTTTGAGATGGCCAAGGGGTCTGTGATTCAGGTCATAAGAGCAAGTGACGGCTCCGTCGCGGAGCGACCGCGCAGCTTCTCGCAGAGAGCGCGCAAAGCGGTGCCAGGCGGGCCTCGGCGACATCCCGTCCATTGCTTGAACCCTATAGCCACAATCACATTGTGAAAAGGTTTTACTTCTGCTCAGAGAGGATGGAGCCGATGGTTTCTACCAGTTTTGTGGTCGGCTCGCTTACGTCAAGAATCGCGCTGGCGAATACGTCACGCTCGCGCTCGCCTTCATACATTAGAACGATGCGAATCCGCTCATTTCGGCGTCTCGCTTCTCCTTCAATACGGCGACGGTCGCCAGCCGGAATATCCGGGCCAAGCACCATCGCTTCTATTTTGCCCGGACCAACGGCGCCGAGCGCAGCCGACATCGTTTGGGCGCGTTGAACTTCGTAGCCAGCTTCCCCAAGCGCCTGGGCATGAGAGTCCACTGTTTGCGGCTGGTAACTGACAATCAGAACTGTCCTGTATTCACTCATTCTGAGTAGATGCTACACGAATTTCTCTCGATTGAGTCATTCCAAGTTGCTGAATTTAAAAGCCGATTGTGTTTATAGTTGCCGCATTGCTAGAATTCAGTTCCAAATTGGTTAGATCTGTATCACATTGCGTTGAGCGCTTGTTCTCTCCCTCCATTGTAAGAAGATTTAGATGCTTCGCAGCTCAACATTTGCCTGGAATTGTGGGGTCGAATGCTAGAACACGGGAACGTGTCGTGCAGTGAGCAGCACTCGACCGAGCGTGTGCCTCTCGAGTCGCGCTTCTCACTGCGTAGTGTCCTTTCCGGGATAGTCGTAGCAGCGGCGACTTTTGTCGCCGGCCTCTTGTTCCTTAAATTGGGCACTTCAGTCGGGTACGTTTCGGCGATCTGGCCTCCGCTCGGTATCGCAGTCGCAGCTTTGGTCCTGCTCGGGCGTCGAATGTGGCCGGCTGTTGCAGTTGCCGCGTTCTGCATTTCGCTTCTTAATCGAGTACCGCCGCACCTCAGCTTTTTCGTTGCCCTGGGCACGACCGCCGAGGCGCTTGCAGCCGCGACGCTTCTGTCGAAAGTTCGCGGTTTCCGTCCATCGCTGCAGCGCGTAGCAGACGTGCTTTCGCTTACGCTCCTGGCCGGGTGCTTCGCCACTATCATCGGTGCCACGATTGGCGTGTTGACACTCTGCACCGGCGGCCTGCTGCCTTGGAGTGGATTCTACGAAGCGTGGATATTCTGGTGGCTGGGTGACGTTCTGGGTGTCATCGTCGTTGCTTCTACCATCATGGTGCTCGGCTCCAGGCCCGACTTCAGAATCTTCCGCCGCCGCATCCCTGAACTTGCGTTAGTAACCGTACTGCTGATCGCGAGTTCTTTCATTGTGTTTAGTTCCAGTCTGGCCTTGATGCGCCCCGTCAGTTATATGATTTTCGCCTGCGTGGTCTGGGCCGCTTTCCGTTTTGAACAACTCGGCGCTGTTCTCTCGTCCTTCTGCGCGTCAGCGATCGCCATTGCCTCCAACATCTATCACATCAAGAATTTCACGCCCGACGTGCAGGCGCAGAACATCACGTTGCTACAGACCTCGCTCGCCGTCATGGTATTTACGGCGCTAGTCATGGCCGCCGTCAGCTGGGAACGTAGCGCCGTTGACCAGGAGTTGCGCCGCAGCGAATCGCGTCTGCGTGCCACGAATCGTGCCGCCAATCTCGGCGCCTGGGACTGGGATCTGCAAACTGGAACACTCGTGTGGATTGAAGAAGTGCCGTCGCTTTCAGGCCTGGGTTTTCTGAACGCGACGATGTGGCATGAACGCATCCATCCTGAGGACCGTGACAATGTCATCGGTGCCATCGCCGAGGCGCGTGAGCAGTGTGGCGAGTACCACACCGAGTACAGGATACCCAACCGGGATGGCGAACTCATCTGGATTATGACCAAGGGCATGTTCCTGCCCTCGGCTTCGGGACAGGCTTGTCGTGCTATTGGCGTCAGCCTCGATATAACCGAGCGTAAGCGCAGCGAGCACGAACTCCAACAGCGCGAAGCGCAACTGCGTATCCTGGCCGAAGCCATTCCCCAACTCGTGTGGACGGCGCAGCCGGACGGATCGGTTGATTACATCAACCGCCGCTGGCAGGACTACACAGGCCTTTCGCTCGAACAGAGCGCAGGCTCAAACTGGCTGAGCGTGGTGCATCCCGAAGACCTCGAAGGACGCAATCGCCGCTGGGCGCGGTCATTGCAAACTGGCCAGGTCTTCGATATTGAACATCGAATGCGCCGTGACTCCGATGGCGAATACCGTTGGCACCTCGTTCGCGCGCTGCCATTGCGCGACAGTGATGGCAAGGTCGTGAAGTGGTTTGGTACCTGCACCGATATCGACGACCAGAAGAATAAAGAAGAGATATTGAGGCGAACCGAGAAGCTGGCCGCCACTGGCCGCCTCGCCGCCTCCATTGCGCACGAAATCAATAACCCTCTGGCTGCCGTCGCCAATCTTCTTTACCTGCTGAACTGCGATGCAAAGCTCTCAGACGAGGCGCGTCACTACGTCAACATGGCGGAAGCCGAATTGTCCCGCGTCACTCACATCACGCGGCAGACGCTCATGTTCTACCGCGAATCCTCCTCGCCGCTTATTCTGAAGACCAGCGAAGTCCTGGACAACGTGCTCGATCTCTATTCGCGCAAAATCAGCCAGGCACAAGTCACGGTGGAGCGCCGGTATGACAGTGAGGGTCTGATCCGTACCATGCCCGGCGAACTGCGTCAGATCTTTTCCAACCTCATCGTTAATGCCGTCGAAGCCAGCCCTCCGCGGGGACGCATCATCATCCATGTTCGCGAAGCACGCGATTGGAAAAATCGCAGTGTCACCGGCGTTCGCATTTCGATTGCTGATTGTGGCGCTGGAATATCGCGACGCCACATCCGCGAGATATTTGAGCCCTTCTTCACCACCAAGGGAGACAAGGGAACTGGACTCGGTCTGTGGATCACGCATGGCCTCGTAATCAAGAACGACGGCTTCACGCGTGTTCGCAGCAGCACGCGCCCGGGACAAAGCGGCAGTTGCTTCACGATTTTTCTTCCCTGCAATCTATCCAGCAGCGGTGAGCGCGACGCTGCCTTCAGCGCGGCTCGCAGTTGAACCAACTCAAATATCTTTTAGACAGTCATTCGTCACGCTTCATCGTGACGTGCGTACTTGCCGTTCGGCGACTCGCATCGGGTGCGACCGGCGCCCGGGGCACAGGGTTGTGCTTCCATTTCTGCCGGACTGCGCCGCACGTAGATTCTATGCGGCTTCCCGCGAGTTCTAAACGTCACTTGTCACATGGTTTTGTGCCCAGCCGCACAAACGCTAAGGTTTTTGCGCCCGCGGTGAAAGGAGTGAAAACAGCATGGAACAGGCGTAAACATAGGTTGAGGCGTGATTTAGCTTGCCTGCGGGTGTATCCTAGATTGTCACAGGGGGTTGTGGTGCTTTCACCATACGGGCTAGACATAATCGAAAGTTGCTTGGGCTGCAAAATGCGCGCCGACCACATATTCTGTGATCTGCCAACAGCAGCCCTGCAATCATTCGAAACCATCAAGTACGCGACCGCTTATCCGAAAGGTGCTGTTCTGTTCGTCGAAGGACAGGCTCCTCGCGGGATTTTTGTTCTCTGCAAGGGCCGCGTAAAACTGTCGATCTGCTCCACCGATGGCAAGACGCTGATCCTGAAAATCGCCGAAGCCGGCGAGGTTCTCGGTCTCAGCGCCTCCGTCTCCGGCAAGCCTTACGAACTGACCGCCGAGACCATCGATCCGTGCCAGATCAATTTCGTTAAACGCGAAGATTTTCTTCGCTTCCTCCGCGATCACAGCGATGCCTGTTTCCGGGTCGCCGAGCAGTTGAGCAATAAGTACAACACCGCGTGCCGCGAGATCCGTTCCCTCGGTCTTTCGCACTCGGCCGCCGAAAAGCTTGCCAAACTCCTGTTGGAGTGGAGCGTGCGCAACGGCGAAGCTGCCAAGCAGGAGCCTCGAGTGAAGTTGGCGCTGACCCACGAAGAGATCGCCCAAATGATCGGGACCTCGCGTGAGACAGTGACGCGGTTGTTCGCGGAACTGAAAAAGCGGCAGATTGTACAGGCAAAGGGTTCGACACTATTAATTCGCAACAAGGCGGCTTTGAAGGCTCTGGCCACATCGTAAGCCAGGTTCCTTTGGGCAGCCAATCATACTGTTGCCGTTTGAAACGCGGCGACGGGCAGGGCAATTATTATCTTGATCTTACCGGCGGCGCCGGAGGGGCGAAAGGTAGCCTACTCTGGCGTCGCATTTATCTTTTTGGAGTCTTTGTGTCACACTGTTTAGTGCCACGGTTTCGTATCACATCCGGTCGTGTCTCCGCCTTATCAATCATCGCGAAACCTGCATCCCCACTGAGTCTCGGAAGCATTCATTGACGTTGCGTGTGCTGTGAGTCACGGAGAGAAGTGACAGCTATCACAGCACTTACGCCCCTTTCCACGAAAAATGACAATAGCCATGGAGAGCGTAACCCAGCGAAGCTGCTTTAACTGCGATTTCCGTCCCGACCGGCTTTTTTGCGATATGCCTGCGGATGCACTGCAAGCCTTCGACGGTATCAAATCGCTCACAACTCACCCCAAGGGTAGCGTCTTGTTCGCCGAAGGACGTCCGGCCAAGGGCATTTTTGTGCTGTGCGACGGTCGCGCAAAGCTCTCGATCTGTTCCGAAAACGGAAAGCGTCTCATGCTCCGTATCGCAGGTCCGGGGGAAGTGCTTGGTCTTGGCGCGGCCATGGCTGGCACACCTTACGAAGTCACCGTCGAACTGCTGGACGCATCTCAGGTTGTCTTTGTCAGGCGCAAGGACCTTGTCAGGTTCCTGCGCGACCATCGCGAAGCTTGCATGATGGTCGTCCAGATGCTCAGCCAGGACCTGCACGCTGCCTACGAACGCGTCCGCTCGATCGGGCTCACACGGACCCGTCGTCCCCGCGCCGTACGCGTTGTCGCCCACGCCTGATTCTTTGGGCGCAAGCGACTGACTTCCTTCGGCAGGCCTCGCACGTCTCCGAACCATCCGCACGCGTGCGCCAGGCGGTCGCCGAGGGTTGGCGCTGTGCTGGCGCAACCCTTAGTTTGTCCATCCCGCACGAAGCTTCGAATCTCTCCTGTGCAACTCTGACTTCGCCGGAAAAGATTGGTCGTAGCAGAACCGGTGCCGCGCATCTCAGAACAACGAGAGGTGTCGCACCCAGCACTTACGTGTAGGATTAGGTAATTTTTTTTCAATTTTGCACAAGACCACCGGTGTCCGGCGCGAGTAACATGACTCAGTTTTTGCGCTCCCGCGCAAAGGGTCGGCATTGTCGAGAGCTCTCACGCACACGGAAGTAAAGGAGGGATTCATCCCAGTGATGCGTTCCCGATTCGGTCAGGCGTATCACTCTGGACATAAAGTTTTTCACTTAATTGAGATTTTGTGACGCTTATCACAGGACTCCGCGATTAACCGGAGTGACAATTGCGTCGCAATGTGCGGCTTGACAATGAGTCGACTGTCAAAACAGCTTCCATCTGATTAGGTGCTTGTCGAGGAGCGAGGATGAAAGACCCACGAACTCTCCAACGGTACTCGGTTTGGGTGTTCGCTGCGCTGTTATTACTGCTTGGAGCGGTACAGTTGATGGCCGCCAAGCGGGACAAGAACAATGCAACCCAGACGAAAGATCAACCGAAGTCAGCTCTTGCCGGTGCCGCTGCTGGCCAATTCGTCGGAGCTGACACCTGCAAAGGATGCCACGAAGACCAGTTCAGAACCATCGACGCCACCCCTCATTACCGCACTACACTGAAAGGTCGCGGCGAAGACGCGCATGGATGCGAATCCTGCCACGGCCCCGGTGCCGCCCACGTTGAAGCCGGTGGAGATAAAAGCAAGATATTCACATTTACAGAAGCTTCGCCCCAGGAAGTCACGGATCGCTGCTTGACATGTCATGAGTCGAATCTCGAGCAGATGACATTCCAGCGTTCAGTCCACAACAAAAATGGAGTTACCTGCACCTCCTGCCACTCCCCGCACCACGCCAGGGAGCGGCAGTACCTGATGGTGCAAAAGCAACCGGAACTCTGCTACTCGTGCCACGGTGAGCAGAAGTCGGAATTTATCAAGCCATTCAGGCATCGCGTCAATGAAGGCCTGGTGAATTGCTCCGACTGTCACAACGTGCATGGCGGAAGCGTCAGCAAGCAACTGCGTACGCAGGCTGACCAGTCACAAGCCTGTTTCAAGTGCCACAGCGACAAAAAGGGCCCATTCGTATTCGAACACGAGCCGGTCAAAACTGAAGGCTGCACTGTTTGCCACACGCCTCATGGCTCCGTCAACCCGCGACTTCTGACTCGTTCGCGCATGAATTCGCTCTGCCTGGAGTGCCACACGGGCATTCCGCCGGGGCCGCATCCGCAGAACACAAGAAGCCAGGCTTGCACGCTCTGCCACTCGGCGATTCACGGATCGAACACGAGTGATGTGTTCTTTAAGTAGGAAGGGGGAAACCATGGCTCATCACAGAAACACAATGCCACGGCGCCCCTTTTCAAAGAGGGCACCGTACGGGAGTGGCCACATGACTCGCAACTTTGTGATTTGTGCTGTTGTTCTGTTGCTGCTCGCTCCTTGGATTGTTCGTGCACAGGCCCAAGAGGCGGAGGGGAAGGTTAGCGGCAATTACAACATCCAGCAGGCCGTTGAATTCGGTGGTCGTTTTACCGATATCAATGGCAACGGCTCGGTCTACAACACACTGGTCAATCTGCAATCGGGCCCGCGTCTACTGGAGTACACCCTTAGCATGCGCTCGCTGGACCATACCGGCACGCTCATGGACAATCTGTACACGAGCAGCTTCGGTTACGGCGGCGATCCTGCCGGCGTAACGCGCCTGCGCATTTCGAAAAACAAGTGGTATGACTTCACGGGAATGTTCCGCCGTGATCAAAACTACTTCGACTACAACCTGCTCGCCAATCCGCTGAACCCTCCGAACACCGTTGTACCGAACAACATCTCACCCCACTTCATGGACACGCGCCGCAACATGGGTGACTTCAACCTTACTCTTGCACCGCAGTCGGTCGTGCGTGTACGCCTCGGCTACTCGCGCAATGTGGTTGAAGGGCCCTCGAACACCAGCTTCCATGAGGGAACCGAAATCAAGTTGGAGCAGGATTACCGCAACCGCTCCGATCGCTACCAGTTCGGCGTGGATGTGAAATTGATGCCGCGGACCACTATCAGCTTCGACCAGTTTTTTGAGCACAACAAGGTCGATACCTCCTTGAGTAACAGTCCATTCCTGAACTTCGTGTCTTTTGACCCGCTGGTTGCAGGCGCGAGCGCTCCGGTGGACCTGGGCCTGGTCTACGATCCGTTTTACGGACAGCCTTGCGGCACCCTTGCTCTACCGGCGGTAGTCGCTCCCGGTACCGTCAATCCGGCTTGCAACATCTATCGCCAGTACAATCGCGCTAGCTTCACCCGCACCGATACTCCGACGTCGCAGCTCTCGATCCAGTCCAGCTACTGGAAGAAGCTCGACATCACGGCGCAGGGTAGCTACAGCTCTTCCGACCTCGACATGCCCAGCTACAACGAGTTCGGGCGCACGCTTATAACGCGTACCAATGAAGTTGCATTTAACTTCACCGGTCCGGCTAACACCGAGCGTATCGAAACCCACGCCGATCTTGGACTGACCTTCCACATCAATGACCACTGGAGCCTCACCAACCAGTTCCGCTGGTTGAACTGGCGCATCCCCGGCAGTTGGGCGAGCAGCGATACCGCCTGCTTCGCCAACGTAGCTGTCGGCGCCAACATCTTCACTCCTCCCGGATCACCGGGAGGCGCTGCTACATGTCTCGGCATTCCGACCGTTGGATTGCCGGCGCACGTCAACAGTTCCGGTGCTGACTTCGCAACCGACACATTCATCCGCTACCTGGGCGAGGCTGACATTTTCAACACCAGTTCCATCGAGTGGGAGCCCGGAAAACGCTTTGCCGCGCATCTTGGCTACCGCTATGGGAACCGGTATCTGAAAGCGAAGAACTTCGACTTTGGAGTCGGCACGTTTTTTCCGGTCAACCCGGCCGTAACCACGCGTCCGCTCGGCGTTGTTCCATCTGCGACGGACGAAATTGCTACCGAGGACCTGACGCAGCACTCGCTGCTGTTCGGTTTCCATGCGATGCCTTACGACGGATGGCGCGTCAACGCTGACCTGGAAGTCTACACGGCAGACAACGCGTTCACGCGCATCACACCGCGGAATCTTCAAAAGTTCAAGGTCCGCAGCACGTATCGCGTAGCCAACTGGGGTTCGGTCAGCGGTTCTGTGAACCTGCTCGAGTCGCGGAATGGCGCTCCCGAAAACCTATGGCCGGCAACCGTCGCCGTCCCAAGGCACAAGGACCACGCCCGTAGCTATAACCTGGCGTTCACGATCAATCCAAAGGACTGGATTGCCGTGGATCTTGGTTATACCTTCTTCGACGTGCTCTCCACGACGGGCACGTGTGTTCCATTGAGCACTGGTCGTGTCGGCGGCGTTGCAACCCCCGTGGCTATCGAGGGCGGCCCCTCCGCGCAGTGCCTGAGTCCGGGCGGACTTGCTGTCAGCACCGGAAGCGTTCCTGCGAATGTGCGATATCGGAACAATACCAACTCCGGTTTCTTCAACATCATGTTGAAGCCGGTCAGGCGTCTCGCGGTCACTGTCGGTTATGACCTGACCAGCGACAGCGGAGACAACGACTGGTTCCGCGCCGACTCCGGCGCACTGCTGCGTTTGCCAATCGACATCAACGGCAACGTGGTACTGCCTGGCGGACTGCTTCCGGCCGTCGCATTTGTAAACGCTCCGAACTACCGCCAACCCCTTGGCCCGCTCGGCATCAATTGGCACAAGCCTTCGGCTTCCGTGGCCTTTGAGGTCTGGAAGGGATTGACGGCGAAGGCCGCCTGGAACCACTTCGGCTACAACGAGAAGTCGTTACCCGGCCCAAGCGTGGCGCGTGATTTCCGTGCGAACACCGGCACGGTTTCGATGCGGTACGAATTTTAACCGTCATCCACTGGAGCGATTCGGCGCGTGGCGGACTGCAAGCGGGGCGACCTGGTCGCCCCGCTTTTTGCGTTCTGCCTAACCAGACTAGCGTTCCTCCGGGAGAACCACCGTGCCGCGCATAGCCACCCAGCGCCGCCACTTGCGGACGCAGCCTGGTGATGGTGCTCACGTGGCCGTGTATCTGGCGCTGCGACAACACCGGCGTGTGACTCAGGTCACACCCGCTCGTGAGCGTTCTCACTGCGTCGACGGGCATGTGGATGCGAAAAATAGAAACCTTCAGGAAAGAGGAGCGCCAGCGCTGGATTTTTCATGCGCAGTAAACGATTCCTCTTGCCGAAGGCAGGCGACTGAGACAACCTCTACGAATAAGGGGAACTGACAATGAAAAAGACTGTGATCCTGCTGGTGTTCGCCATGGCTGCCGGTTCGGCGATATTCGCCGCCGACGGTGCCGCAATCTACAAATCCAAGTGCGCCATGTGCCACGGCGCAGACGGCAGCAAGTCCAACCCGAACATGCGCGCTCTCAATTCGGCCGAGGTTCAGAAGCAGACCGAAGCCCAGCTTGCCGAAGCCACAGCCAAGGGAAAAGGCAAGATGCCCGCTTATGCAAGCAAACTGAGCCCCGAAGAGATCAAGGCTGTTGCTGCTTACATGAAAACTCTTAAGTAGGAAGCGCTGGCAACTCTCGCGCAGCCGAACATTCGGCTGCCGGTGACCGTGAGGGACCGGTGAAACGATTCGCACTAATATTTATATTGATTTGCCTGGCCGTATCGGCCGGGTTAGCGCAGGCCAAAAAAGCTCCGCGGGCGTCGACGTTGACGAGCGCGGATTGCCTGGCCTGTCATAGTGATTCTTTGTCGGTCGAACGCAATGGTAAGCAGGTCAGCTTGCAGGTGAAGGAGGATGTTTTCAAAAACTCCATTCACGGCATGATGTTCGGTTGTACCGATTGCCATACCGATGTCAAAGAGATCCCCCACGGGTCCGGTCTTGCCAAGCCCAGTTGCGCAACGTGCCACGCCGATCAGCAGAAGGCTTATGACAATGGATTCCACGCTAAAGCAATCAAGGGCGGCGAAAACCAGGCTGCTCGCTGTGTCGATTGCCACGGCGGGGCGCACGAGATTCTGCCCTCCAGTGATGCGAATTCCAAGACGAACCACAAGAACATTCCGGCTACCTGCGCCACCTGTCACAACAATCGCCTAGTGGCGGAGGCCACGGGCCTGAGCCCCAAGCCCGTCATGTCGTACCAGGAGAGCGTGCATGGCCAGGCCGTCGCCGCCGGAAGCGAGAAGGCTGCCGTCTGTACGGACTGCCACGGCTCGCACGAAATTCGCACCGCGGGCGATCCGCAGTCGAGCATCTTCAAGACGAATGTTCCGCTCACCTGTGCCAAGTGCCACGAGGCGCAGAAAACGGAATTCATGACCAGCATCCACGGACAGGCGATCACCAAGGGAAACCTGCACGCGCCCGTCTGCACGGATTGTCACGGCATCCACCTCATCAAGCGCCACATCGATCCCACTTCTTCAGTCGCCGCTCAGAACCTGGCCCGCACTACCTGCGCGCAGTGTCACGAAAGCGTCAAGATGTCGGAGGAGTTTGGCGTTCCCGGACGTCGCGCCAGCACCTACATGGCGAGTTATCACGGGATGGCCACGCAAATGGGATCGGCAGTTGCAGCCAACTGCGCCAGTTGTCACGGCGTTCATAACATCCTGCCGTCCAGCGATCCGCGATCCAAGATCAACAAGGCTAACCTGGTTAAGACTTGCGGTGAGTGCCACCCGGGTGCAAACGAAAACTTTGCCAAAGGCAAGGTTCACGTCGATGCGCCGCAGGCAGCCGACATCGGCTCCGTTGCGGTTCGCTTAGTCCGCCAGTTCTACCTGCTGATGATCGTCGGCACGATAGGCGGGATGCTGTTGCACAACCTCATCATTCTCCGTCGCAAACTTCGCGACCGGCGGAATGGACACGTTCACTTCGCGGGTGGTCCGCGCGTTGTCGTCCGCATGACGCGAAATCAACGCATGCAGCACCTGGCCCTGCTCACCAGTTTCATTACTCTGGTGCTCACCGGCTTCGCGCTGAAATACCCGACTTCCTGGCTGGGCTTGGCGTTCGGCAATGAAACGGTGCGTAGCGTCATCCATCGCGTAGCCGGCGTCGTACTTATCGTTGCCGGTCTCTATCACGTCTTTTACATGTTCGCCGTGAAGGAAGGCCGCAGCCTCGTCCGGGACTTCCTCCCCACATGGAAGGACGTGCTCGACGCTCGCGACGCCTTCTTCTATTACCTCGGCATCAGCGACAAGCGTCCGCAGTTCGCGCGCTTCGGTTATGCCGAAAAGGTGGAGTACTGGGCGTTGGTGTGGGGGACCATCGTCATGGCGGTAACCGGACTGATGTTGTGGTTCAAAGTCCGCGTCGGCAACCTGGTTCCGCGTTGGACTCTGGATGTCGCGACCGCTATTCACTTTTACGAGGCAATCCTTGCAACCTTGTCCATCCTCGTGTGGCACTTCTACCAGATCATCTTCGATCCGGATGTGTATCCGATGAATTGGGCCTGGCTCGACGGCAAAATGTCGCTCGATCACTATCGCGAGGAGCACCCGCTCGACGATGAGACGCTGATGCAGTATGCCTCTGGTCAACAGGAAGAGCAGCCAGCAGCCGAGCACGTTGACGATGCAGAGAAGAAAGATGAGCAAAACAAAGAAGATAGCGAGAATGTCCGCAACTAGATTCATTCTCGCCTGCTGATGGCGAATTTCGATGAAGCAGAATTGAGCAGCAGGTCGGCATTCTTGGCCTGCTGCTCTCTTCGACTGCAAGCACTTAGTACTTTGATAGCACTTGCAAAATCTGGAGTGAAGGCTTAGGAAACTACTTACACGCAGTTATAGCCATCCGGTAAGGGCTGACTGTGTGCTTACAGGAGAGAAATGCATGGCTGACGACAACGGCAGCGAAGTCCCCCAAAGTTCGCCGGAGGATTTGTCGCTAAAGTCGCTTGTTCGGAATTACACGAGTCTTATCGGCTTGGCGCTCGCAGTCGTTGCTCTCGCCAACATCGTTTTTCTGTTTCTCATCGACATTACGTCAAAGAGCCCCAGCCCCTACATCGGGATTCTTGCGTACATGATCATGCCCGGTTTCCTGATACTGGGACTATTGCTTGTACCTCTCGGCATATGGCTGGAGCGCAGGCGCCGTCGCCTAAGAGAACCGAGTCTCCCGCGCTTTCCCCGCCTCGACCTCAACAACCCTAAGCAACGCAGCACAGTTGCTTTCTTCATCAGCTTTGTTGTGCTTTTTGTCGTACTAAGTGCAGTTGGAAGCTACCGCGCCTATGAATACACGGATTCCACCCAGTTCTGCGGCCAGCTCTGCCACAGCGTAATGCACCCAGAGTTCACGGCGCACCAGGCATCGCCGCATGCGCGGGTACGTTGCGTCGATTGCCACGTAGGAACCGGCGCCGGATGGTACGTGCGTTCCAAACTGTCGGGAACGAGACAGGTCTTCAAGACCGCACTCAATACTTTTCCGCGCCCCATCGAGACACCGATCGAAAACCTGCGACCAGTATCGGAAACGTGTGAGCAGTGCCACTGGCCCAAGAAATTCTTTGGCGCGCAGTTGAAGGTGATCAACCATTTCAGCAGCGATGAAAAGAACACTCCTCGCCAGCTTCGGTTGCTGCTCAAGACAGGTGGGGGCGATCCGGATTCCGGGCAAGCTGGCGGAATTCACTGGCACATGAACATCGCCAACATTATCACCTATGCCTCCGACCCCAAGCGTCAGAACATTCCATACGTGAAAATGCAGGATCAGAAGGGCAATGTCACCGAGTTCTACGCCAAGGATGCCGCGCCCGACCAGATCGCGAAGATGAGCCAGCGTCGCATGGATTGCGTGGACTGCCACAACCGGCCGACGCACATCTACATGCCGCCGGACCGCTCGGTCGACCATGCACTCACGGCGCACCGCATCGATCCGTCGCTGCCCTACGCCAAGCAGCAGGGCGTTGCCTTGCTCGCCGCCGAGTACAAGTCCACGGACGCTGCCGTCCAGGCTATTGCCACGGAAATTCCGAAGTTCTACCAGCAGAAGTATCCCGACGTTTATGCCTCCAAGCGGGCGGAGATCAACGGCGCAGTTTCAGAGCTTCAGCGCATCTTCCGCACCAGCATCTTCCCTGAGATGAAGGTTGACTGGCGTACGCATCCTGACAACGTAGGCCACTTTTACTTCCAGGGTTGTTTCCGGTGCCACGATGGAAACCACGTAAGCAAAGAGGGCAAGACGATCACGAAGGATTGCAACGTCTGTCATACTTTGTTGGCGCAGGAAGAAGGAGGCGTGCCAACGATGGGATCCGCTAGCGGAGTGGAGTTCAAGCACCCGATCGACCTTGGCGACATGAGCGCAATCAGTTGCACCGATTGCCACAACGGTGGGGTAGGTCCGTAAGCACTGATACTGGGGGCGTTGCCGCCCTGCACGCATACTCCTGATACCTTCTTCAAGGGCATGGCTTATTGCCGTGCCCTTTCTATGTCGGAGCGAGGGCAGAGTGACGAACGTCACACGTACGAGTGATAACTATCATGGCTCCCTGGGTCATGCAGCTTCTATCTTGATTTCTGTAGTCGAGTATCGGTGTTTGCTGTTTGCCGCCGCAAACGCTTCGCTCGGCAGTATAGAGGAGACCGAATGACCCCGACTGGACAGGCACCGGCCAAGTCAAAAGAGCACAAGCCACGCCTCATTTTTTGGGAAGTTACCAAGGGTTGTAACCTGCGTTGCATTCATTGTCGTGCTACCGCAACCGAGTTGGCGTCGCCTTCCGATCTCCCCACCTCCAAGGCGCTCGACATCATTACGGAAATCTCGGAATTCGGGAATCCCATTCTCGTCCTCAGCGGTGGCGAACCGCTTTATCGGCCGGACATTTTCCAACTCGCGCGCTACGGCACCGATCGCGGGCTGCGCGTTGCGCTCGCCACAAACGGTACGCTCGTAACGAAGGAAATTGCTCGCAAGGTGGTCGATGCCGGCGTGCAGCGGGTTTCCATTTCGTTGGACGGCTCCAACGCCGAGACGCACGATGCATTTCGCGGAATCCCCGGTGCGTTCGAAGCAGCAATTTACGGCTTCCGCAATCTCAAAGAGCTCGGCATGTCCGTGCAGATCAACATGACAATTGCGCGCCACAACGCAAGCCAGCTACCTGCTGTTCTCGATATGGTGCGCGGCTTGGGCGCCGACGCGCTGCATACCTTCCTGCTCGTGCCTGTTGGTTGCGGCGTCGATATCGCGAACGAGCAGATGGTTCCGCCGGAAGAATACGAAAGGATTCTTAACTGGTTCTACGACAAGGCACAGGAAGGCGGCATCGAGCTCAAGGCCACGTGCGCGCCGCATTACTTCCGCGTAGTTCGCCAGCGTCGTGCGGAGGATCGCAAAGCGACCGGCTACGGCGCGCAAGCCGCCCAGTCCATGCCGACTTCCATTGGCCCGGTCGAGATGACGATGCCCGGTTCGACTGGAATATCCTTCATCCCCGGTCAGCCTGCGACCGCCGGTCACCACGGACACCCGGGCGGACATCCCGGTGCCGACGGCATGAACGCCGTGACCAAGGGCTGCCTCGCAGGAACGGGCGTTTGTTTCATCTCGCATCAAGGTGAAGTCTATCCCTGCGGATACCTTCCGGCACTGGCGGGTGATCTTCGCAAGCAGTCATTTGCGGACATCTGGACGAACTCCGAAGTCTTCGCGACTCTACGTGACGACGACGGGCTCAAGGGCAAGTGCGGATGCTGCGAATTCCGCCATGTCTGCATGGGCTGCCGCGCACGCGCCTTTGCCGCAACGGGCGATTACATGGCGTCCGAACCGTTCTGTGTTTATGAACCCAAGGCAATGGCCGACGCCAAGGGATAGCATCTTGCGGGGCCGCGCAAAGTCCACGCGGCCCTCGCAATTCCCGTCTCGACACCTCAGCGCGTAACAATCCTCACCCTCGCCAACACGCCGCTATACACGCTGCTATACAATGTTCCGGCAATGACCGACCTCAAAACCTCGCCCACTAAGAACAGCACCCTGCGCCAGGTCGCGGTATTTTCGAGCCTGACTGACTCCGAATTTGCCTTCATTGCCGAGCGCGCCATTGAGCGCCAATACGGTTCGAACGAACTCATCTTCGCCGAAGGCGACCCATGCGCCGGACTCTACGTCGTGCAGAGTGGGAATGTGCGAATCTTTAAGAGTTCTGCCGGAGGACGCGAGCAGGTCCTCTCGATTGACGGCCCGGGTAGCTCGATTGCCGAATTGCCCGTTTTCGACGGCGGCCCGTACCCCGCATCCGCGGAGTCGCTCAGTGAAAGCACGCTTTTGTTCGTGAGCAAACAGGATTTCCAGGCACTCTGTCTTCAGCATCCGCAGGTCGCGCTGAAAGTGCTGCGCGTTGTTGGCGCCCGTCTTCGCCGTCTTGTCGGCATTATTGAGGAGCTTTCGTTCACCACAGTCCGGCATCGACTCGCCGCGCTGATCGTGCGCCTGGCCAAGGTGGAAGGGAAGCCTGGCAAAGATGGGATCGAGATCACGCTTCCCGCAAACAACCAGGAACTTGCGGCTCAAATCGGAACCGTGCGGGAGCTCGTCTCTCGCAATCTCAGCCGTTTTCAAAGCGAAGGGATCATTCGTATGGACGGTCGCAGCGTCGTTATCGCTGATCTGAAAAGGCTTACAGCTGAATTAGAAACCAGCGAGTAGTCCACTATGGGCGGCGAGGCTTGTCCTGAGCGAAGCGAAGAATTTGGCCGGTGCTTGCTGCTCGTGTGTTTCCGTGCTGCAGGCTTACCCGTTCCATCGCCTCACGACCCATTTCTGACATTAATGCTTCTCCCGTGACTTTGGTCATAGAGCGAGTCTCTCGCCTCCCCTAGAGTTCATGCAACGAGCGGTTCCTGTCTGTTCCGGCTTTGTCCGGGGAGAGGCAGCCCGCGAGGCATACCTCCTGATATGGCGTCCCCGGTGCTTCGGTATCGGGGAGCCAATTTCAAGGAGCAATGGAGATGACTCAAATGACACTCGACGCCAACAAGACTGTCCGGGAATTCGCGGTGGAACTGCCGAGCGCAATCCGCGTCTTTGAAAAATTCGGAATCGATTACTGCTGCGGCGGCGGCAAGACGCTCGTCGAAGTTTGCTCCGCGGCCAAGCTGCCAGTGGAAACCGTTCTGGACACTCTCTCTCGCGCCGAGAGCGAGCGCGAGCATCTCAGCGAGGGCCAGTCCGACTACAGAACCATGCCACTTGCCGATCTTATCGCGCACATCGTGACCAGACACCACAACTATGTACGCGATGAACTGCCGCGCCTCGAACACCTGCTCGGAAAGGTCGCGGCAAAGCATGGCCCCAATCATCCGGAAGTCCCCCAAGTGCAACCCGTCTTCGCCGCGCTCTCGCAGGAACTCACCATGCACCTCATGAAGGAAGAAGAGGTTCTCTTCCCATACATCGTTCGCATGGAAGAAGCCGCCGTCGCGAAAGAGCCAGCACCGCCGCCGAGTTTCGGTTCCGTGCAGAACCCCGTCCGCATGATGATGTCTGAGCACGATAGCGCCGGTGACGCCCTTCGACGGATGCGCCAGCTCACCTCCGACTACACCGTCCCCGCAGATGGCTGCATGAGTTTCCACGCTCTGTACGAGGGGCTTGCCGATTTTGAGGCTGACCTGCACCAGCACATTCACCTTGAAAACAACATCCTGTTCCCGCGCGCTATTTCCATCGAAGACGTTCGCTATGCAGGTGCGGTTTCAGGGTGTGGGCACAGCTGCCCGGTCGAAAAGTAGTCGATTATGCAACGCTGAAGTCAGTTCACTGGTGTAACTGGAAATAGCCATGAGCGACCGACTCATCAACATCGAGAGCCGAAGACCGGCAGGGCAGGAGAGCGCCGAGGAGATTTTCGCGCGTAGCAAGTTGCGCGAACAGGCACTCTCTCGCCTTCTCGTTTTCTATATCGTCTCGGGTCTCGTCTTCATGCTGCTTCCGGGGACGTTTCTTGGCGTCTGGAATCTCATCTCGATCAGCAGTCGCCACGCCGCAGAAGCAATCTCGCCAGCGTGGATACAGGCGCATGGACATGCTCAGATATTCGGCTGGGTGGGCAGCTTCATTCTCGGCATAGGCTTCTACTCCATCCCAACAGTGCGCACGCGCTTCGCGCTGAGCCGCGGATGGACGTGTGCCGCGCTCTGGGTTACCGGTGTCGCAATCCGCTGGTTCACCAACGTTTATCAGTGGCAGTGGCGCGCGGCGCTGCCCATCTCGGCGGCCATGGAGCTTGCTGCGTTTCTGATTTTTTTCCGCGCTGTCTCCACTCACGAACCGAAGCCAGACGACGCCGGAAAGAAACGCCTGGATCCTTGGATATGGATCGTGGTCGTCGGCGCTATCGGATTTCTGGCAACGCTCGTCATGAACTTTGGCGCAAGCATCTACCTTGCGCTGCGCGGGGCTGACCCTGCGTTCCCGTACGAGTTCGATCAGCGCTTTCTCGTTCTATGTGCGTGGGGATTTCTGGTCTCGTTCGTTTGGGGATTTAGTGCTAAGTGGCTGCCAGTTTTCCTTGGGCTCCGACCGTTGAACATGCGGCTGCTTTCCGGTGCCGTTGCCCTCAACATTGCAGGCGTGGTTCTCGCGCTGTTCGGCGTCTTTGGGCTTGCAACGGTTCTGCTGTTTATCGCCGCAGTGCTGGCTGGCGTATCGTTGCGGCTGTACGAGCCCTCGCTGTACCCACCCAAGGTCAAGGGAGTTCACAGCAGTTTTCCCTTGTTTGTGCGCAGTGCTTACGTGTGGCTGCTCGTGGCCGCCGCGCTTGGCATCTGGGCTGCTCAAACTCGCAACGCTTCAGGAATATGGGGCGCTTCGCGTCACGCGCTCACGGTGGGATTTCTATCCATCATGGTGTTCAGCATTGGTCAGCGTGTGTTACCCGCTTTTAGCGGCATGCGCCTGCTATTCAGCCCCAGGCTCATGTTCTTGGGGCTTTCTGTACTTACGCTTGGTTGCATTCTTCGTGTCTCTTCTGAGGTTCTTGCCTATCAAGACCTCGCGCAGTGGGCCTGGAAGGTACTACCGGTATCGGCCGTGATTGAGTTAACCGGCGTCACTCTGTTTGCAGTCAACCTGCTCCTCACATTCGTACGACGCCCGGCGCACCTTATGACTGAATAGAAGCGCATTGCAGAAAAGCTTGTTCAAAAGGAGCTTCAACTTGGAATACCGCAAACTCTGGATAGCCTTGGGAATCGTTCTCATAGCCTCCTTCGCAGTTCTCGGCGTGGTTGGGTACAAAGGCATTCAGTCCAAGCCGCCCATCCCGTCCCAGGTTGTTTCAACCGATGGCCACGTCGTCTTCTCCGGCGAAACCATCATGAATGGCCAGAACGTCTGGCAATCGATTGGTGGACAGGAGATAGGGTCCATCTTCGGACACGGCGCTTACGTCGCGCCCGATTGGACGGCCGACTATCTTCATCGCGAAGCAGTATTCATCCTGGACCGTTGGGCTCAGCAGCAGGGTGTCACCGGGTACGACGCCCTTCCACTTGAGCAGAAGGCTTCTTTGCAGGCGCGTCTTGAGAACACGATGCGCACCAACACCTATGACGCGACGAGGGACGTAATCACGATAGATCCTGTCCGCGTAGAGGCCTACAAATATCTGTCTACTTATTACGGCGACGTTTTTGGAAATGGGCGCAACGAATACGCCATCCCGCGTGCCGCGCTCACCGATGCAACAAAGCAGCAGGAGATGACCTCATTCTTCTGGTGGACAGCATGGACCGCCTCCACCAATCGGCCCGGCCAAAACATCAGTTACACGCAGAACTGGCCGCATGAAGAACTCGTTGGCAATCGCCCCACGGGCTCGTCCGTCGTTTGGAGCGTGATCAGCTTTGTGCTGTTGCTCGGCGGCATTGGAGGTATGGTCTGGTACTTCGCGTCGCGTGATCACGATACGAAGCCCCATGACCTTCCGGCCAGGGACCCGCTTCTCGGTCTGAGTCCAACGCCATCGCAGCGCGCAACCGTGAAGTACTTCTTCGTGGTAGCGGCGCTTTGGGTGGTGCAGGTTGCATTGGGCGCAATCGTTGCGCACTATGGGGTCGAAGGCTCAGGCTTCTACGGAATTCCGCTCGATCGCTGGCTGCCGTACTCCATCGCACGCACGTGGCACTTGCAGATCGGCATCTTCTGGATCGCGACCTCATGGCTTGCGACCGGCCTCTTCATCGCTCCTGCCGTTAGCGGCCACGAGCCTAAAGGTCAGCGCCTCGGAGTCAACATTCTGTTCGGCGCAGTCCTGCTCGTTGTCGTCGGCTCGCTCGTGGGCGAGTGGTTGGGCATACAGCAGAAGCTTGGCAAGCTCTGGTTCTGGTTCGGTTCGCAGGGATACGAGTATGTTGACCTTGGCCGCGTGTGGCAGATCGCGCTTTTCGGCGGACTCATCTTCTGGCTCTGGCTCGTTTGGCGCGCGATGAAGCCGGCGCTCATGCGTCGTGGTCAGGACCGCAACCTGCTTGCGCTGTTCCTTACGTCGAGCGTTGCGATTCCGCTTTTCTATGGCGCAGGCCTTATGTACGGCCAGCGCAGCCACATCGTGACCGCCGAGTACTGGCGCTGGTGGGTGGTTCACCTGTGGGTAGAAGGCTTCTTTGAAGTCTTTGCCACAGTTGTGATCGCGTTCCTGTTCTCGCGACTCAGCCTGCTCTCGGTCCGCACAGCGACTCGCGCCGTTCTCTTTTCGACCGTTATATTCCTGAGCGGAGGGATAATCGGTACCTTCCATCACCTGTACTTCACCGGCATGCCGACTTCGGTCCTCGCACTCGGTGCTGTCTTCAGCGCGCTGGAAGTCGTGCCACTCGTCCTCGTCGGCTTTGAGGCCTGGGAGAACATTCGCCTCTCGCGCGGCACAGAGAAGGCGCGTTGGGTCTCGGCCTATAAGTGGCCCATCTACTTCTTCGTTGCCGTTGCGTTCTGGAACCTTGTTGGCGCAGGCCTCTTCGGCTTCTTCATCAATCCGCCAATCGCGCTTTACTACATGCAGGGCCTCAACACCACGCCGGTCCACGGACACACCGCGCTGTTTGGCGTATACGGCATGCTCGGCCTCGGGCTCATGCTGTTCTGCTTGCGGGCGCTGCGTCCCGGCATGGCATGGAAAGACAAGCCGCTCGCCATGGCCTTCTGGCTCATCAACGGCGGACTGCTTGCCATGGTCCTACTCAGCATGCTGCCTATCGGACTTATGCAGGCGTGGGCTTCTGTCGAGTTCGGCACCTGGTACGCGCGTTCGGCTGAGTTCCTGCAATCCGGCCTCATGAACAAGCTGCGCTGGATGCGCATGTTCGGCGACACCGCATTCGCCATCGGCGCAGTCATCCTGGGCTGGTTCGTGCTTGGACTGATCACGGGCAAGTCGTTCGATCCCAGGGGCATTGTGAAGGAAGGCGAGGTACGTGTTCGCGAACGCGAGTATGCGGGCGCGTCCAAGCAGTAGGCGTCTGCAACGACCTGGAAGAGAAGAGTCATTTTGAGCGAAGCGAAGGATCTGCTCTGTGCTGTTGCTGAAACGAAGCAGATCCTTCGGTTGCGCCAAAGCAACGCAACCTCAGGATGACGCGGCCTTGTTTGCAAACCTTGTCATGAGTTAAGAAGAGAAGCGATAACCCGAAGGCGCGATAGCGGCATCCTCTAAGAGATGCCGAAGCGCTTTGAGCAGGACATTTCCGCAGCAGACTTCTTACCGGATGAACTCACCTTACCCGCGCTGCAAACGGCTTCAAAGGCATGTCGCGGCTGCGATCTTTGGCTGCGCGGAACGCAGACGGTTTTTGGAGACGGTGCGCACCGCGCGAAGGTTATGTTTGTCGGTGAGCAGCCAGGCGACAAGGAAGATCTCACGGGAAAGCCCTTCGTGGGACCTGCTGGTGCGCTGCTCGATCGCGCCCTCGTTGCCGCCGGAATCGATCGCAAACAGGTGTACGTCACAAATGCGGTCAAGCACTTCAAGTGGGAACCGCGCGGCAAGCGCCGTATCCATAAAAAGCCCAACTCATTTGAGATCGCTGCCTGTCGTTCTTGGCTCGACTCAGAAATTGTCGTCGTTCGCCCCAGGGTCATCGTGTGCCTTGGTGCGACCGCTGCGCAAGCGCTGCTTGGTCGGACATTCAAGGTAACGCAGCATCGCGGCCAAATCATACGCTTGGGAGCCGGGCTATTGATGATGGCCACGGTTCATCCGACGTCGATTCTGCGCGCATCGATGACGAGGCTCGTCGAACTGAGATGGCACATTTCATTGATGACCTGAAGCAAATCCGTCGCGCTCTCAGTGAGAAATCACGGGCGGCATAACCGCCGGTACTTCCTCATCATTTGTCACGGAATCGGCGAGGCGTGAACTGCGCGCAAACTGTTAACGGGAAAGAGTGGGAGTGGGCTTGGAGGCGGTTGAACTCTGGACGCGATTCCGTCCATTGCGCTTGGCCGCGTAGAGCGCTTCGTCAGCCAGCACGATAATTTCATCGACGTGGAAGGTGCGGGCGGTTGGGGTGGCAACTCCGACGCTGACGGTGACCTGGACGTCTCGCATACCTCGTCGTTCCTTCGCACTCCGGTGTTCGCTGGAGCGGATATCACGATCAGGCCCGCGAACGACGAATCTGCTATCGGCAATCTCCTGCCGAACTGTATCCATTAATGCGAATGCTTGTTGAATCGATGTGCCTGCAAACAGCACACAGAATTCTTCACCACCGAAACGATAGGCTTGTCCGCTTCCGCCGACACGAGCGATTCGGGATGCGACCATGCGTAATACCTGATCGCCCGTATCGTGCCCGAACTCGTCGTTAAATTTCTTGAAGAAGTCTATGTCCACCATCGCGACAGCATAGTCGGCGCGCAGCTTGCGAACCGCCTCGTTGAAAGCGCGTCTTGCCGGCAAGCCGGTTAACTCGTCCTGGAAGGCCATGCGATAGGAGTGCTCAACAAGCGCCACGCCGATCAACACTGCGGCAGTTGCCATGTAGAACGTGCGCATAGTGCTGCTTCCGGCGCGAACTCCCGCGAACGCAGATGCAGTTGCCCAAAAGCATCCGGTTTCGATCGGGCTACGATGCAGCAAGTAACGTACGAGGAAAGTTAGAAGTGCGATCGCAAAGCCGAGCAATGCCACTTGCGGAATCCCTTGATGCATCCATGGCGCAGTGCTGAACGAATGATCGAGCACCTTGGAGGCGTTGCTCAGTTCAGGACGCGCGAGCAGGGCAATTGCCACAAACTGCAAGAACAGGAAGGCGAACCCAATCGCAAAGTCCGCGACAGAAAATCCATGCTCCTGTGGGAGCGAGAACAAGATCAGGTCGAGCGGGAGCAGGATGGCTACCGCACTGAGCACCACGTTACCGGTAAGCACGGCCGGCGCAAGCGTTGCAAGCGCAAACACGATCAGCAGGAACAACGCGCGAACAGACTGGAACCGCCAGGCAAGCAGCGCTCCTGCCGCGAATGCCACGTACCAATAGAAGTCGGCTACCTGCGCGCTGGCGATGATGAGTACGCGGGCATGCAGCAGTCCGACGATGCCGGCGAGCAAGGCTCCGCCTGGGACGAAGAAGCTCCGCAACGCACTCTTTACGCCAGAATCCACGCAAACTCCATGGTGAGGTGCTTGCCATTATCGCCGTCTAGGGCACATGCCGATACTGACTACCGTGGTTCAGACGACACGCAGGTTCAGCGTCCAGGTGCTCCGTTCGCCCGTAAAACGGTAGCTTGCTCAATAGGTCGAGCGTCTGCGCGGGTGAACTGAACGCTGCGGCTTCGTCATTCGCTTGTGGCAGACGAAATAGATAGTCGTGTGCGTTTGCTGCGGACATAGGGGAGAAGAATGTAAGCGGAGTAACTTACATTCGCCGTTTCTTCGCTGTGGGATAAGGTAACGTCAGCCCTTCAGACTGTCAATTAGGGCGGGCGGCTTTCATTCGTTAGTTGCTGTCGAACTTGGCGTCACTGTAGGGATCCTTCGACTACGCCGCCGGCAGAGTCGGTCTTCGGTCAGAAACGAAACGTCGTGCTGCAATACGCTGTTGAGTCCAGAATGGCATCGAATGCGGTATACTTAGCACACCACTTGACCGCTGAGAAGCACCGCAAAGGTCGACCTTTCGCCTGCGCGACTTTCTTCTGACTGACGGCGCGCAAACGCACGCCAAACACGTCATTTAGAACTCCTCTGAACTTATGCGGGCACTGAGGGGAATCCCAGTCTGGACCCGGTGTTGTACGGCGGTTTGTGCTGACAGGAGCGTGTATGTCTGGAAACATTGGCGATAAAGCGAGATTCAACCGTTTACGTAAAAAGAGAATTGCTCTCCGCGAGCGGCTTCGCGAGTTGGTTGTAAAGGCGAAAGCGCAAGGCAGTACGAAAACGGAAAGCGCTTCGACCGCGCCCGCCGCTAAATAACCGGAGATGCGCGTGAGCGTAAGGCCCAGCCACTCTCACGCGAGTCCAACCGGCTGAACAAAAACAATTTCGGGGGTATTTTTATGGCTGGTGGTGCAGGTCGCGCGACCTTTAACAAACGGCAAAAGGAACGCTCGCGTCAGGAAAAGCAGCGCGAGAAGTTGGAACGTAAGAAGCAGAAGGCAGAAGGCAAGAAGAGCGGCGATATCGTCAGTTCCGTTGAGATTGCGACGCGTTCATCGTTCGACGAGATATTCGGCGATGACGAACCGGAGAGTGAAGCTTAGTTCTCGATTGCCGGGGCGATACTTGGAACAAGTAAACAGGGGCTTAGGCCCCTGTTTCTTATTGCTTGGCAACTGCTTTCAGGAACAGCACGGGCTTATAAAGCCTCGGGGACTATTGAGCTTGTTTGGCCGGTGCTGGTTTGTCGAAAAGTTTGGGATCTACCTGCGGGTTAATCGTCCACTCCTCTATGGTGTCGCTGGCGATTTGCTGGCCGTTTTCCTTCAGAGTGCGCACCGTGAACATCTTGACGCCGCCAAAGTCTTTCCATGCGGAGTAGTCCACCTCTCGCTCGGCGGGTCCGGTTTGTCCCATGACTGTTGAGAGGCTGCGAAGGACCTCGCCGGTATTGGGGTCTATGTACCAGCGCGCTTCGGCACCGTCGGCATTGATGTCGAAAATGGCGGCTTGCTTCCCGTCAAGGTTCTCGGTGCCGTTGGCGGCGAAGAGGTACTTCGGGTCATCTGCGTGTTGCGCGACGTTGATGATGTCGCGGCGGAGGCTCTTGAGGCTGTCCTCTTTCATCGAGTCCGGCATGTCTCGAACGCCGTCCGGCATCGCGGCGAACGCCAGAGCAGGGGTGACAACGTTGCGGATTTCCTGACCGCCAATGCTGTAGATGACAGCCGTGCGGTCTGGATAGATCACCGTTCCGGTGATGCCGAGTGGCAACTCGCCTTGCGGAGTTTTGCGTAGCGAAGTGCCGCGCTGTCCGAGAGTCTTGACGGACTGCAACTTGGCGTCCCCGCCGAGGAACTGAATGACCTTGGCGATAAGCTGCTTGCCTCCAGGGTTCGAGACAGCCGCCCTGGGTTCGGCTGCTCCTGCTCCGCTAGCGGGAGCTTCCCCTGTTGGAATTGTGATATCCACGGGAGTCACCGGCCCAAGTGCCGCGAGTTGTTTGTCGAACTCGCCGGCATTGCCTACGACGAGAACTGCCAGTTGGTCGCGGTGCACATATTTCTTCGCCACGCGAGCGACATCCGCAACAGTGACCTTCTCGACCTCCGCGCGGTAGCGCTCAAGGAAATCGAGAGGATAGCCATAGAACTCATAGCGCATCTTCTCAAGCATTACCTTCGCGGGCGAATCGAAGTTGAAGACGAACCCGTTCAGAATGGAGTCCTTGCCACGCTTCAGTTCGACCTCGGTAGGCGGATTCTTGACTATGTCTTCTGCCTCAGCCCAGAGGCCCTGGATCGCTTCCACAGTGCTCGCGCTCTTCGTACCCATTGCCAGGCGGAATATGCCAGGATGATCCCAACCTGAGCCAACGCCGCCGCCGACCGAGTACGCGAGTCCTTTCTTCGTGCGCAGGTTAGTGAACAGACGAGACGAGAACCCGCCGCCGAAGATTTCATTCATAACGCTAACGGCAAAGTAGTCGGGATTGCTGCGCACTATGCCGGGCGCGACCATTTGGATCTCACTCTGGTTAACGTCCTCTTTGTTGACGACGTAGAGGCCGGGCTTCGCGGCTTCTATGGCGATGTTGACCTTCGGAGCTTCCGGGCCTTTCGGCCAAGACTCGAACGCTTGGCGCAGGCGCAATTCCATTTGCTTGGCGTCGAAGTCGCCAGAGATGCCGATGATGATGTTGTTGGGGTGAACGTACTGCTTGTGCCAATTGACGAGGTCTTGGCGATTAATGGCTGCAACGGTGAAGTATTCGGGAATTCGCGCGTAAGGATTGTCCTTGCCGTACGCGAGGCGCGTGGACTCGCGAACGGCGATGGAGCCGCTGTCGTCGTTACGCCGCGAAATCCCGGTATTGAGCTGGTCCTTGGCAAGAGCGATCTTGTCTTCGCGGAACGCCGGTTCGCGAAGGAGTTCTACAAACAGTCCGAAGACGTCGTTGAAATCCTGCTTAAGGCAGGAGAAGCCGATGGTGGTGCTGTCAATACCGCCATTTGTTTCCAGTTTCGCAGCTCGCGCCTCCAGAAAGTCATCGAGCTGATCGCCAGTCTTGCTGGCAGTGCCGCCGGTGCGCCAAACTTCGCCGAACGTATCTACAAGCCCGATCTTGGCTGCTGGCTCAACCCGCGAGCCGCCACGAATCCGCATCGAGCCTTCGATGAGAGGCAGTTCGTGGTCCTCCTGTAGGAATACGACCATGCCATTGGAGAGCTCTATGCGATTGGGCTGACGCGGCTTCCAGTCAGGCAGTGCTGGAATGCGAATCTGTTTCCAAGACTTGGGGACAGGCGCGTTGATGGTTGGCTTGGTGGCAGGCGGCACACTGGTCGGCGAAGGAGCGGCGGTCGGGTTGTTCTGCGGAGCCTTCGGCGCAGTTGCGGTCTGCGCAAAGAGAGACACCGACGAGAGCAGGAGTCCAAAAACAACGTTGATGGTCAGCAGATTTCGTTGAGTTGTCATCATTACTTTCCTCCTTTATTGGAGGCGGCAGGAGCGGCGGTTTCAATCAAGCCGACTGTACGGTTGTTCTCTACGAAGGTCTTTTTGGCTACGCGGCGTATGTCTTCCTTCGTGACGCGGTCGATGCGATCGACCTGCCGGAAGAGTTCGCGCCAATCCCCGTATCGTGCTTGCATGGTGGCGAGGTTGGAGGCGAGGCCGGAGTTGCTGTCCAGCGAACGAATGAGCGATGCCTTGGCGCGTGTCTTCACCATCTTGAGTTCGTCGTCAGTGACGTCCTGTGTTTTGAGGCGTTCGATTTCTGCGCGGATGCCGTCCGCCATCTCCTTGGGCGTGTGGCCGGGCGTGGGAACTGCGTAGAAAGCGAACAGGTGCGGATACTTGGTTCCGGGAAATCCTGAGAATCCGGCGGCAAAGGCAGCAATCTTCTTGTCGCGCACGAGCGAGCGATAGAGGCGCGAGGTGCGTCCGCTGGACATGAGATCGGTGATGGCATCGTAAACGGCGTCATCAGGATCGCGGTAGTCGGGGCGATGGTAGCCCTCTATGTAAAAGGGCTGCGACGGATCGCGAAGAATCACCTGGCGCTCGGAATTCTGCGGCGGCTCGTTAGTGAAATATTCAGTCGGCTTGGCGCCGGAGGGGATGCGCCCGAAGTAGCGTTCGATCACGGGCATGATCTTGGCGGGATCGACATCGCCGGTGACCGAAACCACCATGTTGCTGGGCACGTAGTACGTCTTGAAGAAGTTAATCGCGTCGGTCGCAGAGAACTCGTTGAGATCGCTCATATACCCGACGGTGGGCCTGTGATAGGCGCTGGCGCTGAACGCGGCACCAAGGAACTGCTCGACGAGGCGGCCAATCGGCTGACTATCTGTCCGCATCCGGCGCTCTTCGATGACGACGTCACGCTCCTTGTAAAACTCGCGCATCGTGGGATGCAGGAAGCGCTCGGATTCCAGGTACGCCCAGAGTTCTGTGCGGTTCACCGGCATCGAGTAGAGGTATTCAGTCTCGTCGTATCCAGTGCCGGCATTCAGTCCGACGCCGCCTTCACGCTCGACGATTTCCCCAAACTGGTTCTTGATGACGTACTTGTCGGCTCGTGACGTGGCGTCTTTCCATGCTTTCTCAAGCGCGGCGACCTTCTTGTCATCGCGACCCACCCGCTTCAGCCGCTCGCGGTTGTAAGCGGCATAAGCAGCTTCGACCTGATCGAGGGCGGCCTTCTCTGCCGTGTAGTTGGTGGTGCCGATCTTGTCGGTGCCCTTGAACGCCATGTGCTCCATCATGTGAGCCAGGCCGGTCTTGCCGCGGGGATCCTGAACAGACCCGGCATCGACGAACGTACTGAAAGAAAAAACTGGCGCTTCCGGGCGTCGGCAAATAATTACGGTGAGGCCGTTCGGAAGTTCTCGCACGGTGATGCGCTTTTCGAACGATGCTAAGTCCTGTGCGACAAGCGGAGCGGCGAGTACGGCGAGCAGAAGCAGCGGAAGGAAAAAGCTGGTTTTAAGGCGTTTCATCGAACCTCCGCAGTGCGTACAGATTCGGCGTATTGCCGAGCATAACGAAGTTACTTGGGGGCGGATGGGGAAGTCAAACGCCCGCGATGTCCATGGTCGACTGCACGGTTCGAACCCGTGCAGCTAAATTTCGAAGACGCGGTACGGGACAGGTGGGTTCTGCTGCTGGAGCAGGGAGATGGCAACGTTGTGGACGGGGACTCCGCCCGTGGTTTTACCGGCACTGGTGCCGTGGTGGGCGTGTCCGTGTACTACGAGGTTGGCACCGTGGCGATCGACCACCTCTGCCAGCCGCGAGCTGCCAAGATACGGAAATATTTCTGCGGGCTCGCCACGAACGGTCTCGGCAATGGGCGAGTAATGCAGGACGATCACGCGCTTCTCGGCGCGTATCTGCGCTAGCGCTCGCTCGAGTTTGAGAGCCTCGTCAACGCCTGCCTGAACGAACGCCTTCACTTCCGGTTCGCCGAAGGCGGTCAGTACGCCTCGTCCGAAGCCTCCAAGAAAACCCTTGGTCCCGGCAAAGCCAACGCCGTCGCGCTCATAGGCGGTGCCGTCGAGGACTTTGATGCCCTCGGCCGTCATCATTTCCATGAGTACCTCTTGCTGGTTGCTCTCGTAATCGTGATTGCCTAGCACAGCGACGATGGGGACACGCAGGCGCACGAGAGCGTTGAGCAACGACTCCATCTCCGGCGGGCGGCCGAAGTTGGTGAGGTCGCCGCCTAAGACGAGCAGGTCAGCTTCGTCGCGAATGCGTCCCATCTGCTCGCGGATACGGTCGTAACTCTGTGGTGTGAAGTGCAGGTCGGCGGTGGCGGCGATCCTCATAGTCGCGGTCTCGTGTCACAGCTTCAAGCGGCTGATTCTTTAGCCGGTTTGCAGATTTTGAATTCGCGAGCGTCGCGACGCTTCTCGATTAAATTCTCGAAGCCCCACTCGTTGACGTCGATGGCAAACATATTCTCATCAATCAGGCTTCCGCGGAACTGCGCCCTAGGATCGGGATGGTCGAGTTCGTGGTACAGCCGGGCCAACAGGTCGTCCCATATCCGTCGCGGAATGAAATGCGTGTGCGCAGGATAGGTGTATTGAAAGAGCATCATGGCCCAAAGCAGGACTTGCCAATGTTCGCCGACAAGCGTGAGTATCCGACCCCAATCGAGTTTGCCGCCAGTGCCATGTATCACGTGAACAACGTCGGCACCGTCAAATCGTTCGCGGAAAGTGACAAAGAGTTTGGATGCGATGAGTTCTTCGGCGGCGAGAACGCGCGAGGGAATGCCGACAATCTCGGCTGGTGAGCCTCGCTCGATCCACGAGCGATCGACGGTAATGATTGCGTTGCTCATGCCGGTAATCAGATCCACGTAGAAATCGTTGCGGTGCGCCTTGGCAAGCCACACTGGATCGCAAACCTCTGTCTCAAAACCGGCATCCTGCAGATGGCGGAGCGCCGCCGGAACATCCTCCGCCGCGAGGAATAGGTCCAGGTCCTTCGTGTCGCGCCAGATTCCGGTGTGCTGTTGCAGCGCAAATGCACCGGAAACGACGTACGGCACCCGCTGGTCATTCATCAGCATGAGTACCTCCGTGAACAAACGACGCTGCTTTTCCGGAAAGTCCGGAGCAATTGAGCTACTGACCGGCAGAGGTTTCTGTCCGCTGTTTGGCACCATGGCTTTGATGTGGAATGACACCAATATGTTGCGGTGATGAGGACGACACCAGCGCGACCGACGTGTGTTGCTGATTTGTGATGTTGATGGACTGGAGAAGCAGGTTGGCACATACCGGCATCCGAGAAGGTGTTTGGCCAGCTTTGGCTGCCAGCGAGGCGCAACTGAAACGGCTGCGCAAATCGTTGCTGGTGGGTTACTGAGGAGCGAATCGTGGCGAGAGCTGAAACGACAGTCGACATACAAGGAAAACAGGTCACGATTTCAAACCTGGACAAGGTCATGTATCCCGAGGCCGGCTTTACCAAAGGGCAGTTGATCGACTACTACGTGCGGATTGCTCCAGTACTCTTGCCACATCTGCGGGAGCGCGCGCTGACACTGAAGAGGTATCCAAATGGCGTGAACGGAATGTTTTTCTATGAGAAGAACTGCCCGAAGCATCGTCCGGAATGGGTACAGGTGGCGCCCATCTGGAGTCCCGGAAACAATAAGTGGATGAACTACTGCCTGGCGCAGGATTTGCCAACCCTGGTCTGGGCGGCAAACCTGGCCGATATCGAGATGCATACGTCGCTGTCCTTAGCCAGCGATCCCATTCGTCCATGCTTCATCGTTTTCGATCTGGACCCAGGCCCTCCGGCAAACATCGTGCAGTGTTGCGAGGTGGGTTTGTGGGTGAGGGAGGTTTTCGGACGGATGGGCCTGGAAAGTTTTCCCAAAACGTCGGGGTCGAAGGGGTTGCAGGTGTACGTGCCGCTGAATACGCCAGTGACTTACAACCAGACCAAGCCGTTTGCACACGAGGTGGCCCGACTGCTGGAGCGGCAACATCCAGCGCTGGTCGTGAGCGACATGAAGAAAGCTCTGCGCGTAGGCAAAATTTTCGTGGACTGGTCGCAGAACGACGATTACAAGACGACGGTCTGCGTGTACTCGATGCGCGCGAAGGAGAAACCTACGGTCTCAACGCCGTTGCAGTGGGAAGAAGTTGAGAAGTGTTTCAGGAAGGGAGATCCGGAGCTGCTGGTGTTTACGTATGACAAGGTGCTGGTGCGCGCAGAAAAGTTCGGCGACCTGTATGAACCGGTTCTGAAGCTGAAGCAGAAGCTGCCTTCGACGGAGACGCTGGCCGAATTGGAAGGCAGACCGGCGACCGTCGCCCGGTCGCGGACAAGTGAAGTCAAGAGATCGACCTCGGCAAAAGAGCGCGAGCGGGTCATGGCAAAGAAAAGGAAAGGAGCGTAAGGCAGACCTCAGACGGCGGATGTCAGACTTTAAGACCTCGTACTTCGGACTCAGCCGCAAGACTCCAGATCGCAGAGGGTGAGATGCTAGACTTCCGGCGGGTGGCTTAGTATTGACTGCTTGCTGCGCTGCTTTGTGATTGGAAGCGGCCCGGCAGTATTGGAGGGAAGCTTTGTTTTCGGTGGCGAATCTCTATGTTGGAACTTCCGGTTGGGCGTACAAGATCTGGCAGCCCGTGTTTTATCCGGAGAAGCTGCCGCAGACGAAATTTCTGGAACACTACGCGAGCCGCCTCACGGCCGTGGAAGTGAATTACACCTTCCGTCATTTACTCACGGAGAAAACCATTGCGAACTGGTTGAAGCAGACGCCGAAGCATTTCCGGTTTGCGCTGAAGGCAAACCAGGTGATTACGCACTTCAAGAAGCTGCGCGGTGCAGAAGAGCCTTTGCAGCGGTTTCTCTCGTCCATTTCTCCGCTGGCGCAGGCAGGGCGATTGGGGCCTGTCCTGTTCCAGTTGCCGCCTCAGTTGAAGAGCGATGCCAAGTTGCTGCAGGAGTTCCTGACAATGCTGCCGCGCAGTCTGCGCGCCGCCTTCGAGTTTCGCCACGAGTCCTGGTTCAGCGATGAAATCTTTGACGCCTTGCGGAAGTACAATGTGGCATTGTGCGTGGCGGAAACGAAGAAGCTCACCACCCCGGAACAGCAGACCGCGGATTTCGCGTACTACAGGTTCCGCAAGGAAGAATACTCGACGGCAGAACGGCGAGTGTTGAGTGAGCGCCTGCATCGGCTCGCAGCTGACGGCACCGAGGTCTTCGCTTTCTTCAAGCACGAAGAAACGCCGGAAAGCCCTCTGTACGCTGTGGAACTGCTGGAAGGCGTGCGAGAGAAGATGGCGTGACCAACTTCAGACGTCAGATCTCAGACGTCAGCCCCAGACCTCAGACGTCAGACTTCGGACTTCAGATACCGACATTGCAGGCGGGCCGCGCAGACTCTAGTGCTCCTTCTGATTCACCTTGAACCTGATTGTCTTCCGGAGCGAGGGCGTTGGGCCCGAGTCGAAGGATCCCTACTGAACTTCCAAGCTTTGGTCGTAGGAGTCCTCTGACTTCGCGGCATCGCTCAGGGAGACGGCGACGGACGTCAACTTCACTGAAGTGGAATCCAGGTTGGCATTGCTTTAGAGTCCGATAACTCGCATAGTAATCGGCATGGGAGTTGTTGCCGAAAATGGACGGGTGCTTGCGGGCTTCGTCGATTATCTAAAGATCGAAAAGGGCTTGGCGCGTTTGACGCTGGAGGCTTACACGTGTGACCTGGCGCGCTGGGCTGAGTTTCTCGCCGGACGAAAGCGCTCGATGCTGGCAGCGAAGCGTCAGGACGTGCGCGACTTTCTTGACGCGCTGTTCGCCGATCAACTGGAGGGGCGGACGGTGGCGCGCAAGCTTTCTGCTCTGCGTCACTTTTACAAATATCTGCTGCTTGACCGCATGATCGTGCTCGATCCCACCCTGAATATCGATACTCCGAGGCAGTGGAAGGTGCTGCCAAAGTCGGTTGCGCCGCCACAGATCGAGCAGATGATGACCGCTCCGAAGGCGGAGCGCGACTCGAAGGAGTCGCAAGCGCGCGCGCTGAGGGATCGCGCCATCCTGGAAATGCTGTATGCGGGGGCGCTGCGGGTTTCTGAAATTGTTGATGTGAAGATCGAGGACTTGAAGCTGGAACTTGGGCACGCGCTGGTGCGGGGCAAGGGCGACAAGGAAAGGATCGTTCCTCTGGGGCGCTCGGCGACGGATTCGATTGCTGAGTATCTGCGGAGTGCCCGCCCGGTGCTGGCGAACGGACGCATGTCCCCGCTGGTTTTCGTGGCGCGTGGCGGCAGGCGACTATCGCGGCAGAGAGTTTGGCAGTTGGTAGATAGGGCGTCGGTCGCGGCGGGACAGCACGCAAGTCCGCACATGCTTCGTCATAGTGCGGCTACGCATATGGTGGAGAACGGCGCAGACCTTCGAACGGTGCAGACCATCCTGGGGCACGCGGATATCTCGACCACTCAGATCTACACCCATCTCGCGCTGGATGGATTGAAGAAGGTGCATAGAAAGTTCCATCCGCGCGGACGTGGGCGGACACCGGATGCGGCGAAAGCTGAAGGCACTCATGGCGCCGGGGCGTCGGCGCGACAACGACCGGCGACGGGTGCGCGACCAGAGAAGGAAGAGGATTGATGACAGCGTCGAAAACGAATAAGCCGATGGGGCAGGTGCAGAAGGGCATCGCGCAGTTTGTGCGGGCGCTCAAGGAGCAAAATGCATCCGCGCACACGGTGAAGGCTTATGCGACGGACCTGGAGCAATTCTCGGAATTCATCGGTCCCAAGGCGAATTGGCGCGATGTTGATCATGTGCTGGTACGGAGCTTCCTGGGGCATCTGTACGATCGCGGGTTGAGCAAGACATCGGCGGCGCGAGCGCTGGCGGCGCTTCGATCCATGTACAAGTGGCGGGCGCGTGAGGGTGTCGTCGAACAGAACCCCGCAGCGCTGGTAGCAACGCCACGATTGCCTAAAAAGCTGCCGAGGGTTCCGACAATCGAGGAGATGAATGCCTTACTGAATGGCGGAATGCCGGAAGAGGCGGCGGTTCCGGAGCGCGACAAGGCGATTTTCGAACTGCTATATGGGTGCGGAATTCGGAACTCCGAGTTGGTGGGAATCGACGTGGACCACATCTCATGGAGCAACGAGGCGATCCTGGTTCGAGGCAAAGGGAAGAAGGAACGCTTTGTTCCTTTCGGCGAGGCGGCCAATGCCGCGCTTCGAAGCTACATGGCGGTGCGACAGCAGATTCTGGCGAAGCGCAAGCGAACCACCCCGGCCCTGCTGATCAATACGCGCGGAGCGCGGCTGACGACGCGAAGCGTGGGACGCATCGTGAAACGAATTGCCGTAGCGAAGGGGCTTTCGCCGGATGTGCATCCACATACATTGCGTCATGCTTTTGGAACGCACATGCTGGAGGAGGGGGCGGACCTGCGCTCGATCCAGGAATTGCTTGGCCACGAGCGGCTTTCGACGACGCAGCGTTACACCCAGGTATCGGTCGTCAAAGTGATGCAGGTGTATGACAATACCCACCCTAGAGCAAAGTAGCGGTCCAGCAGTGCAGGCGGGAGTCACCGGAGAATCAACCTGGTATCTTGCGTCAATTGGGGCGAAAACAGTAACATTTTGCACAATATGCAGGGTGCGTTCTCGATTCGACCCAACCAGCGAAATGGTGAACGGCGATTGTCGCCACGAGGGCGGCTGCATTCGCATGCCACCGTCAGCGTTGGCGGCTTGAACGAGCAAGTTGCTTTGATAGATTTGAGCCAGGCAGGGGCAGCGATTACCACCGAAGCAGGTCTTGAGCAAGGCGCGATCGTTGAGGTAACGTTCGTGCTGCCGCACATTGATAATGCAATACGGTGCGAGGGCCGGGTAATTTGGTCAGATGGTGCAGGCCATGCCGGCGTACAGTTCACGAATATCTCGGACGAAATCAAATTCCAGATAGGCTTCTGGCTGGCTCACGAAGACATGATGGTCTAAAACGGCCGGCCGATGTGGTCAATCGTCTCACCTGAAGCTCATTACAGAGAATGAAGGCAGCACACCCGTTCGAATTCGCCCCGTCGAAACTTAGCGAGGTGCCGGGGTTGCAGCCGGGTCGTGTGTCGCCTCTGATTCGTTTCGCAGTTCCTCCCACATTCCATCCACTCGATCATGGAGTTCCGTCGTGAGCCGGTCGTATGCCAGTTCGGGCGCTTCGTTCGGATCGGGATAAATGGGATCGCCGAACCTAATCTTCAAATCGGTGAAGCGCTGGAACTGCTTGCCTCTTGGCCAAGCCTCGTAAAACCCTTCTAGTGCAACGGGAACCACTGGAACATTCAAGTGATACGCGAGGATAGCTGCGCCTTTCTTGAACGGCTTCGGTGGACCGTCAATGCTGCGCTCACCTTCCGGGAAGAGCATCAGAACCCTGCCTTTGCGCAGACCGTAGGCTCCGGCGCGCATTGCGGGAACGAGATTGGCATCGGGATCGACGGGGATGAGACGAAGGAAACGGGCGAACTGACGCCAGATGCCGGAACCGAAGATTTCGCTCGTGCCAACATAGAAAACT
Source organism: Clostridia bacterium (assembly GCA_035561135.1). NCBI lineage: Bacteria > Bacillati > Bacillota > Clostridia > Clostridia bacterium. The sequence goes on along the minus strand of DATMYA010000020.1, from coordinate 13,346 downwards.
TCGCGGAAAGCGTGCCAGGGTAGCACGGCAGTCAGGATAGCGGCGTCCAGGAAGCTCTGGTGATTTGGGCTGATGATGAACGGCGCATTCGCCGGAATCTTCTCAGTACCCTCAACGCGCAATCGGAAAACGTCGCGCACGAAGAGCGATACGAAACGCCCGAAAATATACCAGAAAGCGGTGATGATGGGGCGCGGCTTGCTGATGGCGAGAACTTCGGGATCGGTTACTTCGGTCTGGAGCAGCGTCTCCCATCCGACGCCCTGGCCGGTGACGCTGCCGGCGCTCTGGCGTACAGCGTCCACAAGTTCCCGGACCGTGTACACCTCGCTCGCGAGCGAGTCGTCAACATTCGCGCCGAGGTGATGTTCCAACGAGACGAGGAGTTCGACTCTTTCCATGGAATCCAGTCCGAGATCGAGTTCGAGATTGTCGCTGGGATGAAGCGCGGTAGTCTTGTTCTTACTGGAGTTGCGGATAATCTCGATGGAACGCCGCACGTCCGGAAGCGCAAGCCACTCGCGCTCCTCGTCGGTGAGCTGGCGGGCGAGCGAAAGTTCGGAGGTGTCGGCGGGGCGTGCCTGGTTTTCCCTCACGCGCCGCTCGATCTCGAAACGTTTGAGCTTACGCGTTGTAGTGCGCGGAAGATCGTCCTGCCAGATTTCGTAGCTAAGAATGCGCTTCGTTGGCGCGAGGTGGGAAGAAATGCCTTCTATGTCGTAGCGAATGACTTCGCGTGTGTTGACGATCTTCTTCTGGCGTAGGAGGTCGAAGTTGGGAACGACAACGCCGTGAAGGCGCTCGGACATCGGCTCGCCGGGCCTGCTCTCGATGCCCACCACGCAGATTTCTTTGATCCAGGGAGACTTCAGGTAGTAGTTTTCGATCTCCTCGGGATAGATGTTCTTGCCATTGCTGAGGACGATGACTTCCTTGGCACGTCCCGTGATGAAGTAGTTGCCGTCCTTGTCGGCGTAGGCGAGATCGCCGGTGTGGAGCCAGCCGTCGCGAAGAACCTCTGCTGTGGCATCGGGACGGTTGTAGTAGCCCTTCATCACGATGGGACCGCGGATGGCGATCTCGCCGACGAGGTACCCGTGGGTGGCCTCTTCCGCTGGTTTCGGATCGGCGATGCGGGCTTCGTTGCCCGGCAGAGGGCGTCCAATGGAACCCATGACGTTGTCATCGGGCGGAGTTGCGAATGCGCCGCCAGAGGTTTCGGTCAGACCATAAGCCTGCAGAACTTCAAACCCCAGATTGTAGAGGTCGCGTCCGATGGCAGGATCGAAACGGGATCCGCCAGTGACGAAGTAGCGCATCTTGGGGCCAAGCAGGGCATGTACCGGGCGGAACAGAGTTTTCCCTAAGTTAACGTGCAAGGCGCGAGCTATGCGCGAAAGCTTCAGCATCACTTGAAATGCGTTCCAGGCGAAGCGTCCGCGCTCGCGAGCCTTAGTAAAGATGCGCTCGTGGATCAGATAGAAGAACTGCGGGACGCAACAGAAGATGGTGATACCGCGTTCCTGAAGCGCACGCAAGAGCTCGGCCGTATTGAGCGAGTCGAGGAAAACGACCCGCGCGCCATTGGCGAACGGAAGCATGATGTTCGCCATCTGGGCGAGGGCGTGGAAAAGCGGGAGCACGCCAAGGAGGGCGTCGCTGGGACCGAGGTGCAGATAACGTCTTACGGACTCGATCTCTCCGGCAAGGTTGGCGTGCGTGAGGATGACACCCTTGGGGTCGCTCGTGGTACCCGACGTGTAAAGAATGCACGCGATATCGTCCGGCGCGACCTGAGGAGGCGTGAACGAGCCTGGGCCTTCCGCGAACATGAGGTCGAGCGTAGGCAAGCCACTGGTGCCGGGGTGCTCGGGCTCTATGAGCGCAAGGCGGACCTTGCTGGCGGCAACAGATGCCCTTGCCAGCGCGAGGTGGCGCGAGTCGGCGAAGAGCAGTGTTGCGCCGCTGTCTTCCAGAAGACGTGCTACTTGGTCGGGCCGAAAAGCCGTGTCTAAAGGAACTGCGGTGTTGCCGGAGGCGACAATCCCGAGATAAGCGGCTACCCAGCGAGGACTATTGCCGGCCAGAATGGCGCAACGTGCGCCACCGGAGATGCCGTTCTCAAGTAGCCAGCGTGCGATGGACTCGGCCATGGTGCGCAATTGTGCGTAGGTGAAAGCCTCATCCGTGCCTTGCGAGCTGAAAACACTTGAACCTTGGACAGACTCGGAGCCCTGCTGTCGTTGGATTTCCACGGCAATAACGTCAGGCCAGCGCCCGACAGATTCGACGAAACGGCTGTAGAACATAGGTGCTAAGGAATATACAGGCACTGATGCCCAACAGAAAATCGGAAATTGAAAGGAAGGTTCGTTACTGGGGAACTCTGGGAGAGGCGGGTAACCGGGTACTGAGGATCGCAGTTCGCTCGTTGAAACCAGTGGGTAGCTACGGGCGCACGAACCGAGAGTTGGATTGGCACACCTGTGCATTTTTAGTGCATCTGAGCCTGCGGAGGAAACGATATGCAGACAGCTCATGAGCTTTTCTTGCATGAACTGAGCGATATGCTTGACGCCGAACGCAAGTTTCTTGAGATCACCGGTGAGTTTGCCGAAGAGGTATCCCGACCGGATATGAAGAAGCAATTCGAAACGCATCGTGCGCAGACCGAGAAGCAGATCGAGCGGCTGGAGCAGTGTTTCGAAGAATTGAGCGAGGAGCCGGAGGAGGCCGAATGTGCCGGCGTGAAGGGACTGGTCGAAGAACACCAGAACTTCAAGGAAGAGGATCCGTCGGATGACATCCTAAATGTTTTCGACATAACCGCATCCATCAAGGGCGAGCGGTATGAGATCAGCGCGTATGAATCGCTGATTCGAATGGGCACGATGATGGACCACAAGAAAGTTGTAAGACTGCTCGGCCAGAGTTTGAAAGAAGAACAACAGATGGCGAAGAAGATGGAAACGTTCGCGAACAAGGTGAAGCCCGAAAAGTTGGGGATGGAAGAAGAAGAGGGAGAGGGCGTAAGCGAGGAGACGATGGACGAGATGGGGATGGAAGGCGAAGAGATGACGGACACCGGCGCGGCTCGTGGCCGTAAGAGCCAGAAGACTGCCGGCCGGTCGCGTTCTCAAGGCCGGAGAGCCGCTTAGAATTTTATGCAATGCAAGCGAGCAGGGGGCCGCGGCCCCCTCTTTAATTGTCAGCGGCGTTGAAGTCTTTAGGGATCATTAGCTTGCGGCGGAGAACTGAAAATTTGCTGCACCCGCATAATGTGCAAGAATCCGGCATCTGAATTAGGTGCGTTCAGTAGCCGTGATCGTCACCTTCGATTGCCACCTTGCCGCGAAACATGCGATACACGAAGACAAAATATCCGATGGCGATCAGCATGCCAAAACTCCACCAAATTAGCCCGAGTCGAAGTGAATAGTGGCCCGTCGCTGTGTTGTAGATGGTGAGCGTGTGCGCAGGGTTTGTGCTCGCTGGCAGGAGGGTTGGATAGAGTGCCACGGCCGCGCCGACGAGCATGGCGACGAGATAAACGGATGTTGCGAGGAAAGCGGCCTTGAGGTCTCCTCGCCGAAGCGCAAGCGGCATCCACGCCAGTGCGGCTATGACCAGCAGGGGAATGAGAAGACTGGCCGGGTGCTGTCTGTAATTTGAAAGCACCGTGGGGTGGATGTAGACGGTAGCGATTAGGCTGATGATCGTGATGCCGACGAGCGCGGGCCATAAAAGCCGTGCGACGCGCATGCAACGCCGCGATACGGCTCCCTCGGTTTTGAGCGCGACATAGTGCGCACCATGGATGCTCAAGCTGACGAGTGCGACGACGCCGGTCAGAACCGTGTACCAGTCGAGAATGCCGGGCTCAGGACCGACCCGCCAATTCGTCCAGAGTGGCTCAAAGAAATAGCCGTTCGCGCCGAGCGGAACTCCTCGAACAACGTTTCCGAGCGCAGCGCCGAAGAAGATGGCGAGCAGGATGCTCGAGAATGCAAACAGCCCGTCGAAGAGACTTCTCCACACTGCCATATCCAGGTGCATGCGGAACTCGATACCGATGGCACGCAGGACGAGCAACCAGAGAACGATCGTGAGCGGAAGATAGAAGCCGCTGAAACTGGAGGCGTACAGCAGGGGGAAGGCGAAGTAGAGGGTGCCTCCAGCGGCGAGCAGCCACACTTCATTACCGTCCCACACCGGGCCGATGGTGCGGAGCACGAGCCGTCGTTCAGCGTCCGTCCTGGCAACGTAGAGATGGAGAATGCCGGCGCCTATATCGAAACCGTCAAGCACGACGTAGGCGGTCAGCATGAGCGCGACGAGAGCAAACCACGTGGTCTCCATTTGTGCTCCGTTTGGTTCAGTGCAACCTGTATCAGTGAGACACTTCCGGCGCGGTTACGGGCGCGCCCTTTCGATTTCGTAAAGCGGCTTCCGGTCCTTGGGCGATAACCCGGCCAATTAGGAAAACGAAAAATATTGCCAGCACGGTATAGAGCCCCATGTAGCCGAGCAGAGTGAACCAGGCATTACCGGCGGAGACGGTCTGCGAGTAGCCAACGCTGGTGCGCAGCAGTCCGTAGACGAGCCATGGTTGGCGTCCAAGTTCAGATGTCATCCATCCAGCGGTATTCGCGATGTATGGGAAAGGCAGGCAGAGCATCAGGACCCAGAGCATCCACCGCGAGTCGAAGAGCCTGCGTCGCCATAGGAGGAAGGCAGCGACAAGCATGACGGCGATGAAGACCGTCCCAAGGCCCGCCATGATGTGATAGCTGTAATAAAGCAGTGGAATATTCTGCGGCCAGTCTTCCTCTGGATAAGCGTTGAGTCCCTTAACCTCCGCGCCGAACGTGCCATAGATAAGGAAGCTCAATGCCCTGTTCACCTGAACTGGATTGTCGATGCGGCGACGCTGCACGTCAGGCTGTCCAATAAATACCATGGGTGCGCCTGACTGTGTTTCCCAGAGAGCTTCCATGGAGGCGAGTGCGGCCGGTTGGTGTCGCGCGAGGTATTTGCCGTGGAGATCGCCGGTGGGGAACAGTTGCAGAATGCTGAAGATGACGCCGGCAATTACGCCAATGCGGACGAAAATGCGTGCGTGTTCCTGGTGCCGGTGTTCCAGCAGATAGAACGCGCCGACGGCGCTCATAACGAAAGCTCCTGTTATGACGGCGCCACTCATGTTATGCGCGTATTGCAGGAGTGCCCAGGGATTGAGGAGCACGCCCCAGAAGCTGGTGACTTGGAACGATCCGTCAGCCATGCGCTGATAAGCGACCGGATGTTGCATCCACGCGTTGGCGGCGATGATGAAGAACCCGGAAAGCCATGAGCCAACGAAGACGGCAAAGGCCGCCCACCAGTGTCCGCGAGGACTCAGTCGTTTCTCGCCGAAGAGGAAGAGTCCAAGAAATGCAGATTCGAGGAAGAACGAGAAGACGCCTTCCATGACGATTGGCTGCGCGATGACGCCCCCGGTAAGCCTTGAAAAGTGCGCCCAGTTCGTGCCGAACTGGAATTCCATAGGTATGCCGGTCACGACGCCAAGCACGAAGTTGATGCCGAACACTTTGGCCCAGAAACGTGCCGCATCGTTGTAGTGCGCATTGCCGGTGCGAAGCGCAAGGCTCTTCAGAACCACTATGAGCGGCGCAAGCCCCATGGTGAGCTGAGGAAAGAGGTAGTGAAAAGTTATGGTGAAGGCGAAGTGCAGGCGATGTACGAGGAGCGCGCTGTCCAACTGAACCCCCAAGGCGAACAGGCAGTTGGTTCCATTTGCGTTGGATGCAATCCCTTGGCGCCGCTTTGGCGAAGCCTTAAAAAATCGAAGAAGGGCGAAGTTGGGTGTGTTGCGGTCCTCAATCCTTCCTCTAAGGAGTGTGGGTAGAACCACTGCTCTCCCGCGGCATCCAATATAATGATTGAAGGCCTCGCCAAAGGCTGCTGAGAGCCCATGTAAAAGCCTGAGGCTCGAGATAAGGAAGCAATTTTGATTAACGGATTGATGGCAAAGGTTTTCGGCACGCAAAACGAGCGTGAGATTAAGAAGCTGTTGCCACGGGTGACGCGCATCAGTGCGCTGGAACCCGAGATCAGCAAGCTGAGCGATGCCGAGCTACGGGCAAAAACTGACGAGTTCCGCAAACGGATTCAGGAAAGGTTGGCCCAGGTAGCCGACGATGCCGACGGAAACGCGGACCGCGCCAAGCAGATAGCTGCGGAGCGTAACAAGATATTGGCCGAAGTTCTGGACGAGATATTGGAGGAAGCGTTCGCAGTGGTCCGCGAGGCGGGTCGCCGCGTGCTGAACATGCGGCACTTCGACGTGCAGTTGATCGGCGGCATGGTGCTGCACTCCGGCAAGATCTCCGAAATGAAAACCGGTGAAGGCAAGACGCTGGTGGCGACGCTGCCCGTTTACCTGAACGCTCTGAGCGGGCGCGGCGTGCACGTCGTTACCGTCAATGACTACCTGGCCAAACGCGACTCGGAGTGGATGGGCAAGGTCTACACGTTCCTCGGCCTAACTGTCGGTGTGATCGTCCACGAACTGGACGACGACCAGCGCCGGGATGCCTATGCTGCGGACGTGACCTACGGAACCAATAATGAGTTCGGCTTCGACTACCTGCGTGACAACATGAAGTTCGATCTGCGCGAATGCGTGCAGCGCCCGCATAACTTCGCGATCGTGGACGAGGTCGACTCCATCCTGATTGACGAAGCGCGTACTCCGCTCATCATCTCCGGAGCAAGCGAGGAGTCGACCGACAAGTACTACAGAGTGAATCGGATTATCCCGAAGCTGGAACGCGGCGAAGAGATCACCCAAGGCGACGACAAGGTCCTGACGAACGACTTCGTGATCGACGAGAAGCACAAGACGATCACGGTGACGGATAAAGGCTGGGAAAAAGTTGAGGGTTTGCTGGGCATAGGCAACATCGCCGACCCGGAGAACTGGGATCTTAAGCACCACGTTGAGACCGCGCTCAAAGCGCACGCGCTGTATCGTCGCGACGTTGAATACGTGGTCAAAGACGGGGAAGTACTGATCGTCGATGAGTTCACGGGACGCCTGATGCCGGGTCGCCGCTGGAGCGATGGGCTGCACCAGGCCGTGGAAGCGAAAGAAGGCGTCAAGATCGAGCGCGAGAACCAGACGCTGGCGACAATCACCTTCCAGAACTATTTCCGTATGTACAAGAAACTGGCCGGCATGACCGGTACGGCCGAGACGGAAGCCGCCGAGTTCTACAAGATTTATAAGCTCGAAGTGCTGGTCATCCCCACGAACAAACCGCTGTTGCGCATCGAGAACCCCGACACCGTGTACAGGACCGAGCGGGAGAAGTTCAATGCCGTGGCCGATAGCATTGCAGAACTGCATGAGAACGGCCAGCCTGTGCTGGTGGGCACCACGTCGATTGAAAAGTCTGAGCGCCTAAGCGATCTGCTGAAGAAGAAGGGCGTGAAGCACGAGGTTCTCAACGCGAAGCAGCACGAGCGTGAAGCGGAGATCGTGGCACAGGCCGGACGCTTCGGGCAGGTGACGATCGCCACCAACATGGCGGGCCGCGGAACGGACATTCTGCTCGGTGGCAATCCCGAATTCGTGGCAAAGCGCGAGTGCGTGAAGCTTGGACTGGCGCAGCCGGTGGCGGAAGCCGTAGGCGAGATCGAGGCGCGTCCCGACGATCCGACGACGACCTACTGGTACTACTCGGGAAATGAATTCAAGGTCGCTACCCAGCAGTGGCAAGAGATTCTGAATAAATACAAGGCGGACACCGACAGCGAGCACAAGAATGTCGTCGACGCCGGAGGCCTGTTCATCCTTGGAACGGAACGGCACGAAGCGCGGCGCATCGACAATCAGCTGCGTGGACGTGCTGGTCGCCAGGGCGATCCTGGCGCTTCGCGTTTCTATCTGTCGCTGGAAGACGACTTGATGCGCATCTTCGCCAAGGAGTGGGTGAGCACGCTGTTACAGCGGCTCGGCATGGAAGAGGGCGTACCGATCGAGTCGAAGCTCATCACCCGGAGAATCGAGGCGGCGCAGAAGGCTGTCGAAGCGCAGAACTTCGAAGCTCGTAAGCATTTGCTCGAGTACGACGACGTGATGAACAAGCAGCGCGAGGCCGTCTACGGGCTGCGACGCCAGTTGTTGGAAGGGCTCGAACAGAAGGAACTGATTCAGCAGGATTACGTGCGCGACATTCTTGGCACGTTGCTGGACAAGTACGCCAGCAAGGACAGGCATCCGGAAGATTGGGATATCGCGGGGCTAAAGAACGAAGTGTTCACGCGCTTCGGCGTGGACATCCAGGCGGAAGGCGTCGAAGCCGAAAAGCTGAACCGGCAGGAACTTGGCGATGCCGTTTTTGAGAAGCTGGTTGAGCGGTATGACGCGAAGGAGCGGTTGATCGGCCCTGAGGCGATGCGACAGCACGAGCGCGTCATCATGTTGAGTGTGCTCGACCAGTTGTGGAAAGAGCACCTGCTCAACATGGACCACCTGAAGGAGGGTATCGGGCTGCGCGGTTATGGCCAGCACGATCCCCTGGTGGAGTACAAGCGCGAGTCGTTCCAGATGTTCGAGGAGATGATGGCGCGCTTCGAAGAAGAGACGGTGCGCTACCTGTACCTTATGCAGGTTCTGGATGCCGATGGCAACGAAGTTCGCTTACAGCGCCAGTACCAGGCCGCGCCGCAGGAAATGGATTTCGGCGATGGATCGTCTCCTAAGGCGAGCAGCGATGGCACGGGCGACGCCGCAGCAGCAGCACGCAGGCGCGCGCAGACTTCCATTGACGACATCGAAGAGGAGTTCCAGCGCAAGAAGCGTCGTGAACTGGACCAGGCGCGCATGGCCGGTTCCGGCGACATGCAGCAGGTGCAGCAAGTCGTTCGCGGAGACAAGGTCGGGAGAAACGATCCGTGTCCATGCGGCAGCGGCAAGAAGTACAAGAAGTGCTGCGGGGCATAAGCGGACGACAGCAGTGGTTCAACAGGCGGCCTTCCTAACCGGGAGGCCGTTTTCGTTGTAGCGCTCGTCCGGATGATGTGTACGGGATTAACTGCAGCGGCGTAGACCTATCTCGCATCCATTGAAATGGGAGGAAGCGATGCCCGGATTAAGATACGCGCGACTGATTGAGAAATACTCTGATGCGCTGGCGATTGGGATCGTGCATAAGTTACATGCTGCGGAGCGGACAGATTCATTGCGCGCCATACCGGCGACGGAACTGGAGCACGACGTTCGCCAACTGGTTCAACACCTGGGGGACTGGCTGGACACGAAGACTGAATCGGACGTTCACCAGCGCTTCACGCGCCTGGGAGCAAGGCGCGGTCAGCAAGGCGTCCCACTGGAGCAGTTGGTTTGGGCAATGATTATCTCGAAGGAACACTTGTGGACTTTCATGCAGGGCGAGGCCCTCGCAGATGACGCGCTGGAACTGTTGAGCGAACTGGAGTTTGTGATTTCGCTGGAGCAATTCTTCGATCGCGCGGTGTACTACGTCATTGTGGGACACAAGTCGGCAATGAAGGAGCGGCAGGCAGCATAACGGACATGGTAGCGGGATTTGAAAGCGTCGAGGCATATGCCCGGCGCTTTTCGTTTTAGAGGATTGTTTAGCTGAAGTGTTTCGTGTAAGGCCAGAAGTCTGACAGGGGCTGCTTGAGGCCGCGACAGTGATAGATGGGTAGATTTTCGTCCGGACGAGCGTTGGGGTGGTCAAGGACCGCGACCTGGGAGAAAGACGCGCAATTGCGTTCGAGGCTCTGCGGATCGTCTTCTCCGAGAACGATGATGCTTTCGCCGGTGTAGCCTCGTGGTCCCCAGAACCAGTAGCTCTGGTGTCCGCCGATGGATTTTGGGAGGCCGTAACGTGGGCCGAAGAAGTCGATTGCGCCAGCCTGTCCGTAGTTGTCGGCGAAGATGGCGGTGCGGGCGCGCTCGTCTGGAGTCAGAGAGTTGTAGTAGCGCGCGACGGTTTCGACCATCTCCGGCCAGCCAAACATATCGGCATAGAGTTGCGGCAGGCGCCCCTGGGGTTGGTTCTCGAATTTCGGCGGCTCTAGCCCGAGCGCCCTTGAATAGCGGATATAGGTTTCGGCGGGCAGCACGGGGAAGAACATCGGCGCGATCAAGGCACCAACGATGACCCATACGCAAAGATACGCGGCAAGGGTCCAGCTGCGAGCCGGCCTCAGCTGGCCTTCGGCGGGTGAGCACCATCGTTCGAGCGCGATGCCTCCGGCCGCAAAGAGCACCGGATAAACCGGCGCGAGATAGTAGCTCTTACCCTTCAGCACCATCATCTCCGCCAAAAAGACGATGTACGCCCACCCGAGGACACGATACGGCTTGCCTCGACGGGTGAAGAACCAGGCGATACCGGCGGCGAGCGCAGGCGTGGCAATTGGATTCATCATCAGGAGCTGCTGCCCGATGAACGCCAGCGGCCCGAGTGCGACATCGCGCCCGGAGTGGCGGATGTTGCCCATGAGTTCCAGGAAGGGGAATCCGCGGTTTGCTTGCCAGAGAAAGTTGGGCAGGATAATCAGGCAGGCGAGGGCGCCTCCGAGCCAGATCCACGGACGTGCAAGCGAGCGGCGCATCGGCGTCAGCAGGAGTCCGACGATTATGCCAACGCCGAAGAAACCTATGCCGTATTTGTTGAGAAGCGTGACTCCGGAGATGGCACCGAAGAGCAGCCAGAGGCGCTCGTTGCCGGTGTTTGCGATACGGAGGACCACCCATGCGCAGGCCATCCACAGCGGCACATCGAAGCTGTTCATGGTGAGCAAGTGGTCCATGCCGAGATAGACGGTGGAGAGCAGGGTGCCGAGGGCGGCGATGCCCTGCGCGATGCGTCCTCCGCGCATTTCTCGCGCGAGAAGCGCGGCTAGTATTACTGTGAGGGTTCCGGCCAGCGCCGGCAGCAGGCGGAGTGCAAACAGCGAGGTTCCGAGCGTGTGGCGAATGAGCCAGGTGATGGCAGCCACGAGCGGCGGCTGGTCAACGTATCCCCACGACGGGTGTTCGCTGCAAGCGAGATAGTAAAGCTCGTCGCGGAAGTAGCCGTAGTTGTTCACCACTGCAAGGCTAACGAGCAACTTGACTGCGGCCAGGGCGAGGACGACGCCCATACCGGTGCGAGTGGCTGCATTCGTTGTCTGCGCATTGCCGCTCGTTGCCGCATTGCGGAGATCGCTGGATTTCAGTTCAGAGGTGCCGGCCCGCATCGTCATGAGTACCTCGTAAATTGTGTTCGTGGTGTTGAAACGCGACTCAGCTTAGTTTGGCCGGAGAGACGCCACACTCGGCGAATGTCATGTCGGTTGCATGACTGCCGGTGCGAGCGCGCCACTCAAGAAACAGGTTTGCATACGACTTGGTGATGTATTCGCTTTCGGTAACGCCGAGAGACGCCGCGGTCCGATCGATCCATTCGGGAGCGCCTTCAATTTCGGCGACGACGCCGATGGGAGTGCGATCGATCACAACTTCGCCATGACCGTCAGTCCACTCGGCGCGAAACTTCTCATAACGGAAGCTGGGAGCATAGCCCAGCGCAAGAAGTATGGCCTCCATCTGCGGGCCATCGGAGACGGCCGTTTCGTTCTCGATGCGCGTCTTATGCCGTGCGTTCTGAGACTTGGCTTTGTGAGTTAGCGTCCAGCGATCGCCATACTCGCGCAGTCGGAGGACGTGACCTTTATGGCGGAGCGACTTATCGGGCAAGTCGTAGAGCGTGTTCATCTCGTGCGTGGGCGGCGTTTTCTCAGAGAAACCAGCTTCGCGCAGTCGCTGCTCGAGCGACGTGGCGTTCACAACCAAGAATTTCACTTCCACTTCCTGGGGCGCGCTCATAGCGCATGAGTATAGGGCATCGGCGCCGGTGCAACCATCCAGGCTGTGTCCGTTAATGTAATTCCCTGGAGCCTAGACTCGCGTGGGCATAAGATGCTGGTCGTGGGAGCAACAGGGCGGCTGTGTCCAGGAGTGGAACTCGCCGCCCGCTGCAACGCTCGCTACTCAGGGTTTACTGCCATTGCAATCTGTGGCGCAGATTGGCAATGCATTGGACTCAACTGATTGCTGGCTCGAATTATCCTCGTAAGTCTTGCCGTCTGCAAACCACACACGAGCAGAAAACGTAGACCAATCCGCTGTTGCCTGCAGCCCCCTGAGCATTGGACGCGTATCAGTCGTCTTCGCACGAACGACGAACGATTCGTTGGGTGCCAATTTCTCGCAATGTGAGTGGCTTGCGTCGTCGACGAGCTTGATGCTCCCCAGCGCTCTTCTATCTCCCTTGGCATCCCTTACATGAAGGGAGAGTGTCCCTCCGGCATATGAATATGGTTCCGGTGTCAGAGGTTCTACGTGAGAAACCTGCGGGTCGTTGGGAATGCAGGTAGGCTGCGAGCCTGTATTGGTAAATCTAACCTCGTATACCACTTCGTTGTTGGGCTCCAAGTTGGCACTCAGGAGTGATAACGTCAACGGGCCACGAGGTGGAGGGCCACCGATGAGTCTTCCATAGATGCCAGAAATTGTTTGTGCCGATGGTGGAAAGCGCCTCGTCGCTTTGGGCACATCTGTTAAGTCCAACACGCGCTCTTGGCCAACAAGCATGCGGTCTTGGCCCACGGTAGCCAACAAAGAGAGTACGAAAAATAACATGCGAACCATCCCAGCATCCTCCATTGTTATTGCTGCCCAAATGTCGCGGTGACAACACGGTCGCTGTTCATCGCGACCCAACAGGTGTTGCTTGATGTCGAATCGCAGCCGCTCCAACTAAAAAAAAGTAGAGCCGGCTGGTGGCCCACATCTCAACTCTCCTCCTGCCGGTGCCCCACATCTGCGCGGTGTTCGCAGATGTGGGTCTTTTTGGGATCTCATCACATCTCCCGCGAATGAGGAATTCTGCCACTGCGTCTGTCAGCCGTCCATTGTGATTCGTTTCGAAGACGCCGACCTTAGTGATTGCGTAACGCCGGAAAAAGTTCAAAAGACCCACATCTCGGAACACCGCCGAGATGTGGGGCACCGACGCAGTTTAGCCCGGAGATGTGGGCCACCGGCCCCAACACAAGCCAACAGAGGGCTTGTGTCGGGCCACCGACCTGATTCACGACACGATAATTCAGCGCGCCTGCAAGCGGATAACCCCGCTTTCAACTAACGACGACACACTTGCGACTGAATAGCTAGAATCGTTGAGGGTAGTCTGGCGAATAGAAGCTTTGACCTGCAGTTGTTGGCCAGTCTGTAACGAGGCGGATACTCGGCTTGGCAGGGC